>JAPPKT010000587.1 GCA_028819675.1 Caldilineaceae bacterium
TGGGAAGGTGGAAAGTTCGCATCCCCATAGCGCTTCCAACCGGGATCTGGCGTCGGCGTCATCCAGTGAAAATTGGCCGGGCAAACCGTCCGGCAGCACGCCCATATCTCGGCAACCCTGCGCGTTGCCGTCCAGGCCGACATAGGCCACTCGCGCCCCCTCACCGACCGCTTGGGCCAGCTGTTCCAGTCCGTCACGCACACCGGGTCCGTTCTCTCCCCGCGCTGCCATTGGCCCGTATACAATAAGCAACCTTTTGCTCTCCTTCAGCAGTTTGGCCGCGTCCTGTATTGCCGGCTCCTCGTCGGGCAGGGCGGAACCCTGGACCGTCTGCAGAAGGCGGCTTACCAGTAGGGACTCGCCTCCCGGCAGGTAGGCCAGATAAGGGCCGCCATATCGTGTCAATTCGATCTTGCGGGCATGTGCGATAATCAGTTTGACGCCGCCTCTGAGGATGGCTCTCTTCAGGTGTAGATCCAGAATTGGCAGTTCTTCGCTTGGATCCAGACCGAAAAGCATGACCGTATCGACCTGAGGATCAGGTCCGTACTGCGGTTTCATCAGCTCTACCAGTGCTGGTAATCCAGTCGGCAGGGCCGCCACCTCTCCGCCATCGCGGTGGTCGATGTTATTTGTCCCGATCACCGCGCGCATGAACCGCTGCAACGCGTAGTTGCTCTCGTTGCTGATCTTGCCGCTGCCAATCGCCCCGATGCTGTCGGCCCCGTACCTTTCCTTGATGCCGGTCAACCGGTTGGCTATGTATGCCAGCGCCTCACTCCACTGCACAGGTACCAGTTTGCCGTTCTTGCGCAACTGCGGTGTGGCCAGCCGGTTCTCGTCGTTTACCCAGGCGTGGGCAAAGCGGCCCTTGTCGCAAATCCACTGGTCGTTGACCTGCATATTCTCGCGGCCGACAATGCGCCGCAACTGGTGAGTGCGGCTATCCAGTCGTACATTGCAGCCCACCGAACAGTGCATGCAGACGCTGGGCGTCCGCTCAATTTCCCAGGGGCGGTAGGCAAAACGGGAGACGCGATTCGTCAGCGCCCCGACCGGACAAAGGTCGATTATATTGCCGCTGGTCTTGGCGTCTACCGGACGCCCGTCTTGGATGTCGACGATCGTATCGTTGCCCCGTTCGAACAGACCCAACTGCGGTTTGTCCTCCCACTCCTCAAGGTAGCGAATGCAGCGCCAGCAAAGCACGCACCGCTCCTGGTCCAGCACAATCGTGTCCGAAATGTCGTAATGTTTCTTCGCGAGCCGCTTCGGTTCGATCAACTGGCTGATCCCCGGACCGAACCGCATCGTCTGGTCCTGCAGCGGGCATTCGCCGCCTTTGTCGCAGATCGGGCAATCCAGCGGATGATTGAGCAGAATGAAGGCAAGATTCGCTTCCTGCACCGTCCTCACCTGTTCGGTATCCGTCCGCACAACCATGCCGTCGCCTACCGGCATCGTACAGGAGGCCATCATCGCCGTACCCCGAGGACCGTCCACCTCGACCAGGCACATGCGGCAGCAGCCAACCGGGTCCAGCTTGGGATGCGAACAGAAGACCGGAATCTCGACGCCCGCCATGCGCGCCGCGTCGACCAGAAGCGTCCTGGCAGGAACCGACACTACTTCTTCGTTGATGGTGAGCGATACGTTATCAGTCATTGACGATTACGTCTCCGAGAATGAAAAAACTCTTCAAGTTCGGCAGAGTCAGGCTTCGCCGGCGGCTGGCGACAATAATTCGTCAACCGCGACATGGAAATCTGGGAATGCAAGTGGCGCCACTGTCATGCCTTGACTCAACGTTAGTTTCGTCTGGTAAAGTGCCTCGCCCGAGGAGGAGCTGCGCGGATCGCGATAAACCTCCAGTACATCATCGACAAGATTCCAAATCCAGTACTCAGGTATCCCTGCTTGGGCATATAGAGATCCCTTCTTGGAGCGATCTATGCTCAAACTTGTTTCAGCCACCTCCACCAACAAGAAAACTTCAGACGGACTAGGGTGACGTTCCGCAAATGCTGCACCCATGTCCTTCAAAAGAAGAAAATCCGGCTCCGGTTCGGACTCTGAATCTACAATTGAGATCGGAGCTTGGACGCGAAGTCTGATTCCTCCCCGTGTGAGAAGGGACGAAAACACTAGCAATAGTAGGTCGACCGCATTTGCGTGCCGCGGATAAATCGGACTCATTGACACCAAGACTCCTTCGAGCAATTCGATCCGCTCGTTCTCATCGAAGAAGCCCGCCTCAATCAGCGAATGATATTCATCCAGCGTGAACCGCCGCAGTGGCACACCTTCCACCGGCGCAATCGGCAAAACTGCTTCCAATGATCTGCTTCGCTTGCTCTCGACCTGTGGGCTTGGGTCAGGCGAGACAGTTTGTGCTACCGTAACCATCTGAATTTCCTCAGTCGTCTCCCGGAACCAAATCATCGTGTAGCACGATATTTCCGCCGGCCGGCGCAAATGTGGTGTCCCGCAACCCGCTTTCCTCGTGGGTATTCGGGCGGTAATCCGGCCGAATCGGCAGAACAGGACCGATCTCGTCAGGATTGGTTTTCTCAATTTGCGTCGAAAACTCTGGCCGGAACTTGAGCAAGTTGCTCTGCAGACCCCACACCGATGCCTCGCCAAAGGGGCAAAAGCTCTTGCCGGCAATATTGTCGGCGATGAACTCCATCAACTCCAGGTCCCTGCCCAGGCCCTGCCCTTCCTCGATGCGAAGCAGGATCTTCTCCAGCCAGGCAGTACCCTCGCGGCAAGGCGTGCACTTGCCGCAGCTCTCTTCACGATAGAAACTGAGCGTGCGCCGCGCCACCTCGACCATTGAGGTGCGGTCGTCGATCGCGATCACGCCGGCCGAACCCAGCAGCGAACCGGCCTCGGTGATGCTCTCGAAATCCAGCGGCGTATCGAACTGATCCGGTGTCAGCAGCTTCATCGAGAGGCCGCCGGGAACGATCGCCTTGATTGGATGGTTCTCGTCCTCCGGCCCGCCACCATACTTGTTGACCAGTTCACTTAACGGCGTTGCGTGCGGAAGTTCGTAGAGCCCCGGCCGCTTGACGTTCCCACTGAGACAGAAGATACGCATTCCCGGGCTGCGTTCCGTGCCGTACTCTTTGTACCAGTCGACGCCGTGGCGCATAACGTGCGTCACATTGCAGATCGACTCGACGTTGTTCACGATCGTCGGTTTGGCGTACAGGCCTTCCACGGCTGGGAAGGGCGGCTTGAGGCGCGGCTGCCCGCGATAGCCTTCTAGGCTCGTGAGCTGGGCCGTCTCTTCGCCGCACTCGTACGCGCCCGCGCCGCGGTGCATCACTATATCCAAATTGTTGCCGCTTCCGAATATATCTTCGCCCAGGTAGCCCTTGGCTCTGGCCTCGTCCAGGGCATTCTGCATGCGAACATAGGCAAAGTAGTACTCGCCCCGAATATAGATGAACGCCTTTTCCGACTCGATGGCGTGGCAACTCAGAATGATCCCTTCGATCAGCTGATGGGGATCATATTCCATCACAATTCGGTCTTTGAAAGTGCCCGGCTCCGATTCATCGGCATTCACGACCATATAACGGGGTTGCACGCCCGGCGGCAAAAAACCCCATTTGACCCCTGTGGGAAAACCGGCGCCGCCGCGACCGCGAATCCCGCTTTCCTTGATCTGCTCCACCATGTCGGCCGGCTCAATCTCGCTCAGCACGCGTCGTGCCGTGGCATAGCCCCCGTCCGCCTCGTAAGTCTCGATCCTGTGGCTGTCCGGTTCGTTGAGGCGGTCCATCAGGTAACGGGGCTCCATACCACCGGTACGGTAAGGACCGTCGGACGCGCCTTCACCGTTGGGGTCGGCCTCCGGCGTCCAGCGTTCCAGGCTGCGGAAGCCGTTGCCGGATTGCAACAGTTCAATCGCCTTCTCCACGTCCTCGGACGAGTCGAGATTCTCGAAATAACGGATCTGACCCGTCTTCTGGTCGGTAACGATCGCCATCGGCGCCGTGCCGCAAGAGCCGAGACACTCCATGTGATCGAGGGCAAACTTTCCGTCCTCGGTCTTCTCCCCGTGATGAATACCGAGCGCGCTCTCGAAATTGTGCAGACACTGGTTCCCGCCCCGCAACATGCAGGGCACGTTTGTACACACCTCGATATGATACTCGCCTTTGGGCACCTCATGCAGCATGTTGTAGAACCCGACGACCGCGCCAACCTCCGCCGGTGCGATCCCCAGAATCTCCGCCAGTTCGTCCTGCGCATCCACAGGACAGTAGCCGTACTCCCTTTGGATTACGTAGAGCGCAGGCAATATCCCCGACCGCTGCCGGCCCGCGGGGTAGCGTGCCAGTATTTCGTCAATCTCCTGCCGCATCTGTTCCGTTATCATTGAATTCCCCGGTTGCAGGCGAACGGTAAAAGGTCCCTGGCCCTGAGCATGCCTAACTGCAGCAGACCTATCGGTCTACCTCACCAAGTACAATATCAATTGAACCGATATTGGTTACGACGTCAGACAGCATCTCACCGCGACTGATATGGTCGATAGCATATAAGTTGTTGAAGCTGGGACCGTGAACGTGTAACCGGTACGGCTTAGCCGAACCGTCACTGTAGACAAAGAATCCCAACTCGCCCTTGCTGTTTTCAATGCCGTGATAGAAGTATCCCGGCGCCACGTGAAAGCCCTCGGTCATCAGCTTGAAGTGGTGAATCAACGCCTCCATGCTCACGTCCAATTCGGCGCGCGGCGGCAGGGCCACCTTGCGATTGTTCGACTTGTAAAGGCCGCTGGGCAGGTTGTCTACCGCCTGCTCCAGGATGCGTACACTCTGGCGCATCTCCTCCAATCGGATCTTAAAGCGCCCGTAGCAGTCGCCGCTGTCGCTGGTCGGCACCTCAAACTCGTATGCCTCATAGCCGCTGTAAGGTCTGTCGCGGCGCAGGTCCCAGTCGATGCCGCTGCCGCGCAGCATCGGCCCTGTCAGACCCATGCTCAAAGCATCGTCGCCGCTGATAAATCCGATTCCGGTCAGGCGCTCCTGCCACAGCGGCGCCTCGGTAACCATCGCCTCGTACTCGCTGATCTTCTGCGGCATCACCCGCAGGAAATCCTTCAGCTCAGAAACGAAAGCGTCCGGCAGATCCTGCCAGACGCCGCCGATACGAATATAGCTCACTGTCAGCCTGGCCCCACAGGCCATCTCGAATAGGTCCAGGATTCGTTCCCGCTCGCGCGTTGCGTACATCAGGAGGCTCATGCCGGTGCCCGATACATCCAGGACGTGCGTCGCCAGCCAGAACAGGTGAGAGGCGATTCTTTGCATCTCCGCCATGATCACGCGGATCACCTGGGCCCGCTCGGGAATCTCCAGTCCCAGCATATGTTCAATCGTCAGGCAATAGCCCAGATTGTTCGACATCGCGGACAAGTAGTCCATCCGGTCGGTATAATAGACAAAGTCTTTGTAGCGCTTGTTTTCCCCCGTCTTTTCGAAGCCCGAATGGAGAAAGCCTAGGTCCGGGTCAGTGCTCACAATGCGCTCGCCGTCCATCTCCACGACCAGGCGAAGAACGCCGTGCGTGCTGGGGTGGTGCGGCCCCATGTTGATGACCATGTTCTGGCGGCTCATCCCCGGCGGCAAGTCGGGAACCGTGCTTTCCGCCGGCAATATCTGGGAGCCAAGCGTTTCAAACTCAGGATCATCCCACGTGAAGGTAAAGGGTACCTCTTCCCCGCCTAGCGGGGCCTGTTTTTGCAGCGGGTGGTTGGGCCAGTTCTTGGGCATGAGGATCCGCCGCAGATCCGGATGGCCGTCGAAGCGGATACCCATCAGATCGTACACTTCCCGTTCCGGCCACTCTGCCCCGCGGTACACGCCGGTCAAACTGTCAATGTGCGGAATCTCGCCGTTGTCGCCCGGATCGGTTCCACAGTCGGCAATGACCGTCAGGTGCTGGTTGCGGGAATAGGAGCGAAACTGGTAGACCGTTTGAAAGCGTGCGTCGCCGTCCAGAGGTAGACGGGACCGGTCCACGCTGGTTACATCTATAAGAGTTTCATACTTGAGATCAGGTTCATCACGCAAAAACGTGGCGAGCGCCTTCAGTTGCCCCGGCTCAACCAATACCACCTGATTGCCGTTGTGCAGGCCGGCCGCAACGATATCCTCCCCAAACTGTTCGCAAATCCGCCGTGTATCGTCGGTTTCTCCGGTTGGCATCGGCGCCAGCGCGGGGATACCCGGTGGATTCAGCGTTCGCTGGGTCTCGTATGAGCGTACAACCGGGGCTACATCAAGTGGCATATATCAACTCGCTCTCAATTCTACCTGTCGGCCCGGAAGTTAACTGGACCGTGTTCACTCTGAAGGACTGGAAGTCAACCGCAGGGCACCGTCCACAGGAAACCATTCCTGAGGTCAAGCACCCAACGGCATAATCTCGTCAACGGCTAACGGCTCCTCGACCTTGCGCCACTCCCCAACCGATTCGCGCCGCTGTTTCGCACGCAGCAGATCCATTGCGTAGAGCAGTGACTCGGGCCGGGGCGGGCAGCCTGGAACATATACGTCGACGGGAATTATCTTGTCCACGCCCTGGATGATTGCATAGTTGTTGAAAGGCCCGCCCGCACTGGCGCAGATTCCCATGGCAATTACCCACTTGGGGGCCAGCATCTGATCGTAAATGCGCTTAATCACCGGCGCCATCTTGTTGCTGACGCGACCCGAGACAATCATGAGATCGGCCTGCCGCGGGCTGGCCCGAAAGAGCTCCGAACCGTACCGGGCAATGTCGTGGCGGGCCGTGCCTGTGGCGATCATTTCCATCGCACAACAGGCCAGCCCGAAGAGCAGCGGCCACGTGCTGTTGGCCCTTCCCCAATTGATCACGCTGTCCAGCGACGTCGTTAAAATGCCTTCAGGAACCTTTTCTTCTAAACCCATGTCCGTTCCTTTGCACTTACAGCAATGCAGCCCAGTCAGACGCGGCAGCTACTGGCTTCCTGCTCTCTCGGCCTTCCAGCTTTCGTCTGCAGTAGTAAGTTGTCAATACCCTGGTAAGAGCTGCACGCAGCGGCCACTTCCCTCGGTCACTAGTCCCAATCGAGAGCGCCCTTCTTCCATTCATAGAGGAAACCTACCACGAGTACAACGAAAAAGGGAATCATCGCCAATAGGGCAAACAGGCGAAGGTCTCTCAAGACGGCCGCCCACGGGTAGAGGAAGATTACTTCGATGTCAAAGATCAGAAAGAGCATGGCAACCAGATAGTATTTCACCGGGAATCGCCGACGGGCGTCGGCAAAGGGAATGATCCCCGATTCGTATGGCTCCAACTTCTGACTGTTGCGCTCTCGTGGACCTAACAGTGAAGGCAGACCTATGGCAATTACGCCGAATCCGGCCGCCAGCAGGATCAGTATGAGAAGTGGCAGATAGTCGCTTGCCATCCCTGTTATCCCTTTTCAGCGTAACTGAAAGGCTTGGGGAACTGTTCGTGCAATTTTCCACGAACGCATTCATTCTAGCACGAACCAAAATCTCCTGTCAAAGCCCATCGTTATCGATGTGCATCCCAATATTGGGGCGAACTTTCCTATTTCTCCGGAGGCGCCCAACCAATCGTCGCTTCCCATTCCAGTTCCCGCCAGAATAAGCGCCGTCTCTGACTACTAACTGCTGCAGTTCTGGGCGGTCGGGCCTATTCGGCCCTCCCTTGT
>JAPPKT010000432.1 GCA_028819675.1 Caldilineaceae bacterium
CGCCTTTCTTGACCAACCCTTCATCCCTGACACCTCTCAGGCTTAGTAGTTACCTCGAAACTAAAAACTAGCAACTCAAAACTGCCTTTTCTGTTGCTCTCCGGACAGGACTGTGCTATCTTTAGTGAATTACTTCGCTGTCATACGTGGGCTCTGCGGCCTGCTCGGCCAGTTGCTAACCTGACCTCTGTGCCCGACGGCCGCGACAATCTCCAGCAGACACTGCCGATTCGACCCTCCTCAACACGAGAAAGCGATAGCATAAACCTGTGAAGGACGAAAAAGCGCCAGCGAAAGCCCCCATTCCCGACATCGTTATCGGGCGACTGCCTGTCTATCTGCGTACCCTGCGCCTCCTGGCTGATGAAGGGCGCGAGGTAACCTCCAGCCAGGAACTGGGCGAGCACCTGGGCATCAGCTCCGCACAGATTCGCAAGGACCTGAGCCACTTCGGCGAATTCGGCAAACAGGGTACGGGGTATAACATCGAATTCCTGTGCCGGCAGCTTCAGAAAATCCTCAACGTCGACACGATCTGGCCCGTTGTTCTCGTCGGCGCCGGCTCCCTCGGCACCGCTATCGCCAACTATCAGGAATTCGAATCGAGCGGCTTTCGAATCGTTTCCGTCTTCGATGAGGACCCACAGAAGATCGGGCAACAAATTGGACATGGCCTGCGTATCGAGGATTTCGCAGACCTCGTCCAGCAGGTCAAAGAGTCAGGAGCGCAGATAGCCGTGATGGCCGTCCCGGCCCACGCTGCCCAGCGCGTCGCCGTTCAACTCATCGAGGCAGGACTGAACAGCATTCTCTGCTACGCTCCCATCACGCTGTCCGTCCCCGCCCATGTACGCGTCGAATACATCGACCCGGTCGTCCACTTCCAGCATATGACCTACTACCTGCGTTGAGGATTCGCTGGCCCTGGACAGGCCCGGCATCCGCCCCGGCGGCGGCCCAAACCCGTTTCCCACTACCGGCTCTCTGTCACAGAGGCTCTTTGCGAGGCAATCCCTGCTGCCTGGGGTAACGTCTGGCGGTCTTCCGCAGCTTCTTGATCAGCAGAACACGCCGCTCTTCATCCAGCGTCGGTACCGTCACAGGCGCAAACCGCACCGTTTCGCCGCCCAGTACTTCGATAGCATTGCGCGCCTCCATGAACTCCTCGGCCGCGTTCGGCCCCTTATAGATGACCGCCAGCCCGCTTTGCCGCACAAACGGCAGCACATACTCGGCCAGCGTATTCAGCCGCGCCACGGCCCGGGCAGCCGCCAAATCAAACTGGCCGCGATAACGTCGATCACGGCCCAGCTCTTCTGCCCGGCCCTGTACCAGAGTTACATTCTCGAGCCCCAGCGCACGCACGACCTCCTCGAGAAACCGTATCTTCTTGGCCGTGCCGTCCACCAGCGTCAGTTTCAGGCCCGGCCATGCGATCTTGAGCGGTACACCAGGAAATCCCGCGCCTGTGCCGATGTCTACGCAGGCCAGTGCCCGTTTCGGTGGCAAAGTAGACCCGAGTTCCTCCGCCACCAGCGGCAAACCGGCCAGACAGTCCAGAAAATGCTTTTTCTGCACGTCGACACTTTCAGTTATCGCGGTCAGATTCATCCTCTGATTCCACTCAGCCAGCAGCGCCGTATAGACGCGAAACTGCTCAATCTGTTCGCTGGATAGTGAAATCCCTAAACTGTCCGCCCCCGAAATCAGAGTCTGCATGCCCGTATTCTAGCACAGGAGTTGAACTGTGAAGACGATTCGATACAAGTCCGCCGGCGGCATCGTGGCCCAAAAAGATACCCTCGACCACCTCCCCGCCGCCGAGACCTTTCTGCTCCTGCTCGACCGCCCAGGTCGCGCCGAAGTACGCCTGCCCAAGGGGCATATCGACCCCGGCGAGAGCGCCGAAGAAGCCGCCCTGCGCGAAACCAGCGAAGAAACAGGCTACGGCGACCTGCGCATCCTCGCCGACTTGGGCCGCCGTACCGTTGAATTCGATTACAAGGGTGCCCACTACATCCGCGAGGAACGTTACTTCCTCATGCAACTCCTCTCCCCCCGCCGGATCACCCGTCCCCCCAAAGACGCCAAACAGTTCCAGGTCCTATGGGAGCCGCTTGGCCGCGCCGGCGAAAGGCTGACCTTCGAGGCCGAACGCCTCTTCGTGGCCGACGCCGTCGCAGCGCTCAGTGAGCTGCCCCGCTCCTGAAAACGACCATACAAAAACCGGGAAGAAACCCATTCCCGGCTCATTGCAACTTCAGCAGTCTTCGATTATTTTAGGCCAGTAACAACGCCCCTGCATCCGGAAACGCCAACCGTGCGCCAGTGCCCCGCGCACAGGCGGCATTCACCGGTGCAGATACCTCCTACTTTCGCCGGTATGTTATACGCCCGCGTGTCAAATCATAGGGACTCATATCGACCCTCACCCTGTCACCGAGAAAGACCCGAATGTAGTTCCTCCGCATCTTGCCCGACAAATACGCCAGAACAACATGCCCATTCTCCAATTCCACTCGAAACTGGGCATTCGGCAGGGCTTCGATGACTTTGCCTTCCAGTGTGAGTATTTCCTCAGCCATAGCTCTCCATCAGTTTGCGCGTGGCCGGCGCCATCGCAGCCTGGTCTTTGAAAATGCCCTAACGGAAAGACCGGGCCGCGTTCCGCCGTGCTTTCCGAATCGCCTTCTGTTTGTTGATGCGTCGCACTTCACTCTTCGAAGTAAACCAGCGCTTCTGGCGCACAATCGGTAGGATACGCGCCTCGGCTACCGACTTACGGAACCGCCGCATCAGACTTTCCTGGGACTCTCCTGGCCTCAACTCAACGCTAATCGAACTCACCCCCTTTAAACTGTAAATGCAGATCGGACAAAACAAGCCTGCCAGCCCATTTTGCTTCGGTAGACTGGCAGGCAGCGCAATTATAAACGACCGTAGGTAAAGACCGCAAATGCCACGTTAGAGGCTCTCCTCCGACCCACCCGGCTCGTCATCCTCGGAGTTCTCCTCTTCCGAAGACGACTCCCCGTCCGCCGAAGCCGCAACTTCAGTCCCGGCCCCCGCCGCCGCCTCCGCCTCAGGCTCAGCGACCGCCGCTTCAGCAACGGCCCCTTCTGACCCGTCATACGTTGCCGGCGACTCCGCTAGCGCCGCCTCCAGTTCCTCAACTTCCGCCTCTGCCCCGGCTGTGGCCGCTTCGGATTCTGAATCCTCTGCCTCTACCTCAGCAACGGCCGCCTCGGGCTCCTCGGACGCACTGCTCTCAAAGTTTTCAGCCTCCGACTCCAGCAGCGCCTGCCCTACAATTTCGTCGGCCTGCCGCCGGCTCAAACCAATGCGCTGCCGGTCCGGGTGAATGCGCAAAATCTTCACCGGAATGCGATCCCCGCTGCTGACCATCTTCAGCGGCTCAGCAACTGTAATATCGGCCAGTTCGCTGATGTGGATCAACCCTTCGATCCCAGGTTCAAGCTGAGCGAATGCGCCAAAATCGATTACTCGCGTAACCGTGACCAGAATCGTGTCATTCACCCTGTAGCGCTCTTCAATGCTCTCCCAGGGATTCGAAAGCAATCTCTTGCGGCTCAGCGCGATGCGGCTGCGCTCCAGGTCCAGGCGCAGAACTTCCACCTGAATACGATCGCCCACTTTCAACACGTCGCGCGGGTGGCTGACAGGTGTCCAGCCAATCTCACTGACATGCAGAAGCCCGTCCGCGCCGCCAATGTCAACGAACGCCCCAAACGGGCGCAGGCTGCGTACCTCGCCGTCTACCACCGTACCGACCTCAAGCTCCTCAAACAGTTGGGCTTTGCGACCGGCGCGGTACTCGCGTTCCGCCAGGCGGTACGAAAGAACAAGACGCCGCCGCTGACGCTCGACTTCGATCACCTTGACCGGGAGCTCCTGGCCCACGATCTGTTGCAGCCGCTCATTGCGCTGCTCTTCATTCATGTTTCGGGGCAGCCCCACCACATGAGACGCCGGGATGAACCCGCGCAAATGGTCGAAATCGGCCAGTAGACCGCCCTTGTTGAAGCCAACTACCCTCCGCACCGTGATCTCGCCGCTCTCCAGCATCTTCTCCGCAACGAGCCAGTCCTTCTTTTGCAGGGCATCCGCAATACTCAGAACCAACATGCCTTCATTGGTCGTGAGCTTGCTCACCACCACCGGCACCGTCTCACCTTCACGCAGCGTTTCCACATACTCTTCCTCGAGCCGGTTCAGGTCCGACTGAGGAACTATCCCATCCCGCTTGGCGCCAATGTTGACCAGCAACTCGTTCGATCGTACCTCTACGACGATGCCTTCCCGAAGATCGCCTCGTTCTGGCAAACTGAGGTCCTCCTCTTCCGCGAGGTACTGCTCAAAAAGCATTTCGTCGGTCTGTTGTTCGGGATCGACCGGTTGCTCTTCATCGGCCTGCTGCGCTTCGTCAGCCTGCGGCTCTTCATCAGCCTGCGGCTCTTCATCGGCCTGCTGCGCTACTTCAGCCTCCAGCGCTACGTCGACCTGCTGCTCTTCACCGGCAATTTCAACTTCGGAGTTCTCGGCCTCGTCGCCTATCATCTCAGACTCTGACATCATCGAATTGTCCACCTGTGAAATGCGTAATTGTCCGCAAGACGGCCGGTCTGCCGACATTGCAGCCGAAAACCGCAGGACACGGTTTCCGCCCTGTCCTGTCTACTATAGCCCTTCATTATAACCACCTGTTCAGGTGCAGTCAAGCACAAAAAAACCACCGGACGTGACGTAGTAATTGACCAATTTCGGGAAAAATATTCCATATAGGAGACATTTGACCTGCCTTCTGCGTGGATTGGCGCTGAGCCAACATGCCAATCGCGACCACCCGCTTCGTGACCCGCACAGCACCGAATACCAGGCCCACGCACGAACTGCTTCGGACTGCCTCTCCCCCCACGAGCCCGGCGTCAAAGTTCGACGCCGCCGCCAGCCCCTGCCAACCAACCGTCATCCCTCCTTGGCCTCAGGGCCGCCGGGCTCCTCCGTACCCGGGCCCGGCTTCTCCTCATTCAAGCCCGCAATCGCGTCCCGGAGCTGTGTCCACGCCCGTTTCAACAACGGGACCGCAGTCGCCTCCGTGCTCTGACGGGCAAATTCAATCCTCACAAAGCCGTCTGTCAGACGCGCCGCCGCTTCCGCGTCTTCGCTCTCGACCTGGGTCCCCAACCGCGCCTGAAAACTGTACGGCGTCTCCCCCGGGCGCCGCCGCACACCGTGCTCCGCAGCGCTCTCCAGCGTCGAAACATAGAAATAGCGGACCTGCTCATCCGGCGCCAACCGCCCGAGCATCAGCTCATCCAGCCAGCGGCGCACTCGCGAACGGCCTGACTTCTCCTTCAATTCCTCATCCGGCGCCAACCGCCTCGATCGCCACTCGTTGAAAGCGTCCCCAATCTGCTTCCAACCCTGCAGAAACTGCCGCAGCCAGGCCAATATCAACTGAAAATTAACGCCCCGACCCTGAAGATAGATGTACGTCGCATAGCCGAGCAGCAGCACGATGATAATCCAGAACACCGTGCCGCCCAGCCACGGCGGCGCCTCCGCCGGTTGCACCTGCTCCATCTGCGGGGCAGTAAACTCCGGTTGCTCGCGCGCCGGCTCCTCGACTATCTCCTCGTCGCCTCCGAAGAGCATGGCAATCAGGCCTATGATCAGACCCATCAGCAGGTAGATCGCGCCCGAAATGGCCCGCATCACCAGCCCCATCAGCTGCGCCAGCCGGAACGTCCCGCCCAACGGCATCAGAAAAGCCGCCGCCGCCACCACCAGCAGCAGACCGAACGCATAGAACGGCCAGTTGCGCACGATCGTGGCTTCACTGGGCAACTTTGCCAGCTGCCACCGCGCCCGCAATGCCGCCAGATGCCCGAACGTCAGCAGCAGCAGGCCCAACACGAAATAGACGATCGCCGCGCCGATGACGCCCCCGGCAATATCCTGCCGCACCAGCGCAAAAAATCCGTTCGAGCCCATCCCCACCTGGCTGGCCGCCGTCAGCACGATCAGCAACATCCCACCAATCGCCCAGCGCTCGCTGAATCGCCGCACCAGCGCCCCTCGGTCGCTCTGTATGCGATGATCGTCGCCGCTGATCGGTCTCGACGCTGCCTCCAGATCGGCAAGTTCGTCCGCCTGCAGGCCCATCGCCAGAAAATCGTTCGTCACCAGCACCGCCATCCCCCAGGCGATCAGGATAAACAGAGCGTTGATGATGAACACCAGCGTCAGAAAAACCCCGAACGGCTGCAGCACCATCGCCGCCGGCGCCGGCCATCCCTCCACGGTCGCCCACAGCGCAATGCGCGCCGTGAACAGGATCAACCCCAGCTCCGATAGACGAAAGCTCATCGTACGCCGCTGCCGGTGCTCAGGACGCACCAGCATCGTCGTCGTATAGCCCCCCACCAGCGCCGCCCCGACCGATGTGATCCGCAGGACATTCAAGTAGGATTCCGGCAGCCCCGGCCCAATATGCCGCACAAACGACGTCAACGCCACCACCAGACAGCCCACCAGCGCCGCGATCACCGCCGGACGCAACAAAGAGTCCTGCCACGCATGATCGAAAGCAGCCTGATATCGTCCCCCGTCTGTCTCAGCCATCTGCCCCCAAACCCATCCCAATTCAATCCACTAACCACTAACCACTGACTACTGACTACTGCCCACTGACTACTGACCACTAATTCTGCAGTTTCAACAGGTCCGATTCCCAGATCGTCTGATGCGAAGTAATGCCCAGCGCCTCCGCCTGCTCCTGTATGCGCTTGAACTGCGGCTGCAACGTGCACACCAGCGCATACACATTCAGTCCCCGCCGGTACATGCCGTGCAGTACCCACACCAATTCCTCGGTCAGCCGCGGCGTCACCACCACCAGCGTCGAACCCCAGCTCAGATGCGCCACCCGCCGCGGCAACCATGTCGGCAACGCAATTGGAGAGCGCCACACCTCCTCTTCCGAACGCCCGTCCGTCGCACCCTTCGGCGCCCTGCCGTTCCGGTTCGATGACTCCCCATCTTCTTGGCGCATGTCCCGCATCTGAATACGCGCCAGGATCTCAAGAATCCCCATCAAGTGGCCGCGCCCGTTTCGCGAGGGGACCTCCAACACCTCCGCACCCGTGCGCGGGTCCTCCCCGTTGCTGAGAAAACCTATCTCCTGCCTCTGCTCCGCCACGTGACTGGCCACCGACGCCGCCAGCACCACCGCCCATTCGCTCCCGCTGTACTCCTCCCGGTAGGGGAAGGCGCTGCGGTCCAGGTCGAGTACCACCGTCGTACTCAGCGCCATCGAAGGCTGGAACTTCTTCACCAGCAGCGTGCCCTCGTGCGCGCTCGCCCGCCAGTGAATGTTTCGCATGCTGTCGCCGCTCTCGTACGGCCGCACGCCCGCCATACGCGTCGGGTCCTGGTATAGCCGGTGCGGGCTGCGCATATCGCCGAATGGCAGCAGGCTTGGCAGTCCCAGGTCCGCCAGAGAGTAGACTTTGGGGTAAACGGTAAGCAGGTGCGCCGTAGTCTCTTGCCACGAGGATTCCGCAAACCCGAACAGATCGCCCGTCTGCAGATTGAGCGGGCCGACCTCATAGTAACCGCGTCGGTGGCAGTGCAATTCAAACTGGCGCTTGGTCAGCGACCGGCCGCCCACGCTGATCACCGTGCTGTACTG
>JAPPKT010000594.1 GCA_028819675.1 Caldilineaceae bacterium
GCCACTTCGCCGCCTGCCACTTCGCCGAAGAACTGACCCTCGTCGGCGTCACCGCAAGCGGAGAACTGGGATGAAGTCGGTGCACGACGAGTTAGATGTCCAGTCTTCCTGGCTCATCAGAGGAAAATACCTGGCCTACTTCGTCAGCTGGGTCGCATTTGTTGGCCTGACCTTCTACCTGCTGACGAGACTGCGGCTTAACCTCCTTCTTCTCATAGATGTTCTTGACGTAAATCGCTGGGCCAGGTCGGCCGTACATAACTTCAGCTTTGTCATCCTGGGCCTCGTTGGGCTGAGCATGGTGATCATCGCCGAAAACTATCTTCGCACTGCCGTCCTCAAGAGCCTCCTGGCACGGCGCATTGCTATCACCGTCGGCTCTGTACTCATTCTCCTCGTGGCATCGTTAGCCCTTCACAGGTTCTTGCTGTATCTCATAATGACGTAAACGATCTGTGTCCAGTCTTGTGAATCTGCCGGCACGACTCCACAATTTTCCGCCCCCGCGCAGCCGGAATGTGCGTTTGGCTTTTGTACTGCCAGCAAGTATACTTCTGCCCACGCTGAAGCATCCCCCCTTCCGCGAGTAGTCCGCGTAGGGGTAGGTCTCAACCGTTTACATAAATCTGCCAGTTCGGGCAATAAGGCAGCACCTTCTTTAGCCGTACCAACTCAAGGAGAAGATCCCATGAAAGGTCTGAAGTCAATCAAGACTGACGTAACGCGACGTGACTTCGTGCGTCTGTCAGCGATGGCTGGCGCCGGCACCGTCCTCGTCGCTTGCGGCGCAGGCGGAGCGCCCGCTGCTGAGGCGCCCATGGAAGAGGCCCCGGCCGAATCTGCTGCCGAAGCCGCCCCCGATTCAGGGTCCATGTACAACGAGGCACCGCGACTCGCCGAGATGGTCGCCAACGGCGAGCTGCCCCCCGTTGACGAACGCCTGCCCGCCACACCGCTCGTCCTCGAAGGCCTCGACGGTGTCGGCAACTACGGCGGCCTCTGGCGCGCCGGCCGCCGCGGCCAGGCCGACCACTTCGCCATCAACCAGGTAATCATCCGTGGCGCCCTGTCCATCAACCAGGAGCTCACCATCAATCCCATGGTCGCCGAGTCCTGGTCCGTCAGCGACGACGCCACCGAGTTCACCTTCAATCTGCGCGAGGGCATGAAATGGTCCGACGGCGCACCCTTCACCTCCGCTGATATCAGGTTCTGGTACGACGAAGAGGTCCACAACGAGGATCTGACACCCGTCTTCCCGGCCTGGCTCACCAGCGTCGTCGACGGCGAAAACGTGCCCGCCGAAGTCAATACGCCCGATGACACCACCGTCATCTTCAAGTTCGCCAGCCCCAACGCGCTCTTCCACTACAGTGCCGGCATCCTCCTCTCATTCCCCGTCCGCTCCGCCGAATACATGAAGCAGTTCCACCCCGACCACACCGACGACCCGGACGGGCTCAACCAGATGATCGCCGATGCCGACCTCGAGCTGTGGACCGATCTCTACGTCGACAAGCGCAGCGGCCGCCACGAGAACCCCGAGTCGCCCATGCTCTGGCCATGGACCGTCGGGACCGATTTCACCGAACCGCTCGTAACCGCCACCCGCAATCCCTACTTCTGGGCAGTGGACACCGACGGCAACCAACTCCCCTACATCGACGACCTCACCTTCCGCCAGTTCACCGACCCGGATGTCTACGCACTTTGGTGCATCAACGGCGAAATCGACTGCCAGTCCCGCCATGTGCGCAACACCGACATCACTGTTCTCAAAGAAAACGAAGAGGCCGGCGACTACAAGCTCCAGATCTGGCGCCGCACCGCCGTCTACGGTCTCCACCTCAACATGACCGCCAAGGAACCCCGCCTGCGTGAGCTATTCCAGGCGCGTGATTTCCGCATCGCCTGCTCCATCGGCGTCGACCGCGATGCCATCAACGAGCTCGTATTCGACGGCACCGCCACCAATATGCAGTACGGCCCGCCCGTCGAATCACCGCTCTACGTCGAAGAGCTGAACAACGCCTATCTCGAATACGACCCGGATCAGGCCAACGCCCTCATCGACGGCCTCGGCTACACCGAGCGCGACGCAGACGGCTACCGCCTCTGGAAGGATGGCAGCGGCGAACGCATCCGCTGGACCATGTTGGGCGGTCCCACCGTCACCGACAACGACCAGATGCTCATCGATTTCCTCACTGAAATGGGCTTCGAGATCAACTATCGCGGCGCCGAACGTGCCCTCGCCCAGGAGCTCGACCGTAACAACGACATCGAGGCCAGGACCACCTTCATGGACCGCAACCTCATCCCCCTCGCCGACCCGGTCATCTGGATCAACCGCGCCAACACCGAGCGCCCCTGGGGCAAC
The DNA here is from genome assembly GCA_028819675.1 of Caldilineaceae bacterium. The sequence continues at coordinate 2,381 of JAPPKT010000594.1, forward strand.
GCCTGGCAGATGTGGTCCGTCAACCCCGACAACCCCATCGGCGAACCGCCCCCCGACGGCCACTGGCAGTGGGACCTCTGGCGCATCTGGGACGAAATCCGCGTCACCGCCGACGGCGACAAGCAGAACGAACTGTTCAAAGAGATCCTCCGTATCTGGGGCAGAGAGCTGCCCACCGTCGGCTACTTCGGTGAGCTCCCCCGGCCGGTCGTCGTCCGCAACGGCTTCAAGGGCATCCACGCCGGTTACCCCTGGGACTGCTGCCGCGGCGTCTACGAGCACATCATCGACAACGCCACCTGGTACTGGGAAGATCCGGAAAACCATATGTAAGCCGCACTGTGCAAAAAGGAGTGGGAAGAATCTCTTTTCCCGCTCCTCATTCTAGCTTTCTTCCACAGACAAGGAGACAACCCTATGAGGAGTCTTAAGATTCCAAAGACCGATGTGTCGCGACGCGACTTTATGCGCGTCTCAGCGATGGCGACGGCAGGCACCGTCCTCGTCGCCTGCGGCGCAGGTGGAGAACCCGCAGCCGAAGCCCCGATGGAAGAGGCGCCCGCCGCTGCCGAGGCCGCCCCTGCAGCCTCCGACTCCATGTACAACGAAGCGCCGCGACTGGCTGAAATGGTCGCCAACGGCGAACTGCCGCCCGTTGATGAGCGTGTGCCCGTCAACCCGCTCGTGCTCGAGGGGCTGGATGGCATCGGCAACTACGGCGGCCTCTGGCGCGCCGGCTTCCGCGGCCAGGCCGACCACTTCGCCCTCAACCAGGTCATCATCCGCGGCATCCTGTCGATTAACCAGGAACTTACCGTCAACCCCATGATCGCTGATTCCTGGTCGGTTAACGACGATGCCACCGAATACGTCTTCAACCTGCGCGAAGGCATGAAGTGGTCCAGCGGCGAACCCTTTACCAGCGCCGACTTCGTCTTCTGGTTCGAGGAAGAAATGAAGAACGAGACGCTGACACCCGTCTTCCCCGGCTGGCTCACCAGCCCGGTCGAAGGCGAAAATGTCCCCGTCGAGATGACGGCCCCCGACGACACGACCGTCGTCTTCAAGTTCGCCGGGCCCAACGCCCTCTTCCACCTCGAAGGTGGCGTCGTCCTCAGTTGCCCGGTCCGCTCTGCCGCCTACATGAGTCAGTTCCACCCGGACCACACCGACGACCAGGCCGCGCTCGACCAGAAAATCGCCGACGCCGGCCTCGACAACTGGACGGAACTCTACACCGATATGCGCAGCGGACGCCACGAAAACCCCGAATGCCCCATGCTCTATCCGTGGACCCTGCAAAGCGAGTACACCGAAGAGATTGTCAACTGCACGCGCAACCCCTACTTCTGGGCAGTCGACACCGCCGGCAACCAGTTGCCCTATATCGACGACCTCTCTTTCCGTCTCTTCAACGACTCCGATGTCCACGCGCTGCGGCTTGTTAATGGCGAGATCGATTGCCAGTCCCGCCATATCCGCAACACCGACCTCACCGTGCTCAAAGAGAATGAGGATAGCGGCGACTACAAGATTCAGTTCTGGCGCTGGACCGCCGTCTATGGTGTCCATTTCAACATGACCACCAACGACGACCGCCGCCGCGAACTCTTCCAGGAACGCGACTTCCGCATCGCCGTCTCTCTGGGCTTCAACCGCGACGAGGTTAGGGAACTGATCTACGACGGCTTCGGAACCAATATGCAGTACGGTCCCCCCGTCGAGTCGCCCGTGCACTACGAAAAACTCAGCAACGCCTACCTCGACTACGACCCCGACGGCGCCAATGCCCTCCTCGATGGCCTCGGCTATGTCGACAGGGACTCCGACGGCTACCGCCTCTGGAAGGACGGCAGCGGCGAGCGCATTAGCTGGACCATGCTGGGCGGCGCTGAAATCTCTGACCTCAGTCAGACCTTCATCGACTACCTCGGCGACCTCGGTTTCGAAGTCAACTACCGCGGCGTCGATCGCTCCCTCAGCATCGAGCTCCACCAGTCCAACGATGTCGAATGCACGACCTCCTTCATGGACCGCAACCTCGTGCCCCTGGCCGACCCCCAGATCTGGGTCAAGCACCGCAACATCAACGACCGCCCTTGGTGCAACGCTTGGACCGCCTGGAAGCTGGATCCCTCCAATCCCATCGCCCAGGAGCCGCCCGCCGGCCACTGGATCTGGACAATCTGGGACCTGTGGGATCAGATTCGCGCCACCCCCGGCGAGCAGGCGCAGGCCGATCTCTTCAAGCAGATCCTTGAGATCTGGTCCGAAGAGTTGCCCTCCGTCGGCTTCTTCGGCGAGCTGCCCCGTCTCGTCATGGTCAAGAACGGCTTCAAAGGCATCCACGCCGGCAACCCCTGGGACTGCTGCCGTGGCGTCTACGAGCACATCATCGACAATGCCACCTGGTATTGGGATGATCCGTCAATGCATATGTAAAGAAACGTCGTGAAGAGACAAGAGTGAGGAGAGATGATCTTCTCTCTCCTCACTCCTCTCTACTCTCTCTTCGAGGTCCTTCATGTTTTCATACATCCTCGGCCGCTTCGCCGTGATGATTCCGACACTCTTCGTCATCTCGGTTGTCACCTTCATCATCATCCAGCTTCCGCCGGGCGATTATCTGACAACCTACGCCGCGCAACTGCGCGAACAGGGCGACGAAGTCGACGAGGTCCTGATGGCCAGACTGGAGCGTCGCTACGGCCTCGGCCAGCCCCAACACATCCAGTACCTCAAATGGATCTCCGGCATCCTCCTGCGCGGCGACTGGGGTGAGTCGATGTTGTTCCAGAAACCGGTCGAGGACCTGATCTGGGACCGGCTGGGCCTTACCTTCATTCTTTCATTTACAACTCTGCTCTTCGGATGGCTCGTGTCGATCCCATTGGGGGTCTATTCGGCGACCCATCAATACTCAGTGATCGACTACGTCGTCACCGCGCTCAATTTTATCGGCAAAGGGTTGCCGGAATTCATGCTCGCCCTCGTAATCATGTGGCTCGTGACTTCCTATTCCGACATGAGCGTCGGTGGCCTCTTCAGCCCTGAGTATATGGACGCGCCCTGGACCATTGACCGCATTCTCGATCTCCTGGCACATGTCTGGATCCCGATCGTGATCCTGGCCGTCGGCAGCACAGCCAACGGCATCCGTATCACCCGCGCCAATCTGCTCGACGAGTTGAACAAACCCTATGTCGAAACCGCGCGCGCCAAAGGCGTCAAAGAGACAAGACTGATCTGGAAGTACCCGACCCGCGTCGCCCTGAACCCCTTCTTCAGCACTGTGGGTTGGTCCTTGGCCGATCTGATTTCTGGCACAACCATCGTGGCCATCGTTCTCAGCCTGCAGACGACGGGCCCGATGCTATTCACTGCGCTGATCAACCAGGACATGTTTCTGGCCGGCAGCTTTATCATGATGCTTAGCGTGCTGACCGTGATCGGCACACTGCTGTCCGACCTCCTGCTGGCTTGGGTTGATCCTCGCATCCGCCTGGAAGAGGCGGGCTAGCCATCCCATAATTCGCCGCCCGCGCGCGAGTGCCCAATTGATAAACCCTCCGTAACCTGAGCGCTTTCAAATGGACCGGAACAGACGATGACCACTGAGGAACAACAACCGACCCTCTATCAGGACGACCCCGAAGAGGAAGAACGTTACCTGGAGACCCGCGACGACGAAGCCAACATGGCCGTCGCCTCCTTCTGGCAGCTCATCTGGTGGCGTTATCGCCGCCATCGCGTCGCCGTCTTCTCCACCTTTGTCGTAATTGTCTTCTATCTGATCGCGGCCTTCAGCGAATTCGTGGCGCCTTACGACCCGGAGGCCAAGTTCGTCAAATACAAGTTGCACCCGCCGACCCCAATTCACATCGTCGATGCCGAGGGCAACTGGCGCATGCCCTTCATCTACCAGACCATACGCGAGCGCGACCCGAAGACCTTCCGCAACACCTACCACGAGGACACCGAGATCATTTATCCCATCCGCTTTTTGCCTAAGGGCGAAGAATATGAGCTTTGGGGTGAAGTTGCTGTGACCACCAAGCTGTTCGGTCTCGACGTGCCCCACGAAGAGCAGGGCTTCTTCCTTTTGGGCACCGACCGTCTTGGCCGCGACATGTTCTCCCGCGTCGCCTACGGCGCCCGCCTCTCCCTCTCCATCGGACTCATCGGCGTCGTCATTAGCCTCGTCCTCGGCATCCTCCTTGGCGGCCTCTCCGGCTACTACGGCGGCACCATCGATAATATTATCCAGCGCATCATCGAGTTTCTGCGTTCGATCCCCTCCATTCCCCTCTGGATGGGCCTCAGCGCCGCCCTGCCCCCCGGCTGGCCGATTCTATACGTCTATTTCAGCATTACCGTCATCCTCTCCTTCATCGGCTGGACCGGTATGGCCCGCGTCGTGCGTGGCAAGTTCCTGCAGTTGCGCGAGGAGGAGTTCGTCATGGCCGCGCGTTTCTCTGGCAGCGGCGAAATGCGCATCATCCTACGTCATATGCTGCCCTCCTTCCTCAGCCACATCATCGCCACCATGACGCTGGCCATCCCGACTATGATTCTCAGCGAGACCGCGCTCAGCTTCCTCGGTCTCGGCCTGCGCCCGCCCGCCATCAGCTGGGGCGTCCTCCTGCAGGAGGCCCAGAACATCAGCGCCGTCGCCATCGCTCCCTGGACCATGGTCGCCCCCGCCCTCATGGTCGTCATCGCCGTAACCGCCTTCAACTTCATGGGCGACGGCATGCGCGACGCCGCCGACCCCTACGCCAGCCTCTAACCGTCATTCCAGGTGTTTCGACTAGATCCGATGCTCGCGACATTCACTAAAAGCTAAATACTACCTACCAAAAACTCACAATCTCATGATCATCAAAGGCAGCGCCATCCCCGAACTGAACAACCGCAAAGGCTACGAGATCCGCGAAGTACAGGACCAGATCGACCACTTCGCCGTCCGTATCACAACGCCCGCCAACCCGTTCGAACCGGAGAAACACGGGGAGCGTCGCTTCTGGTACATCCTCGAGGGCGAGGCCACCGTCACCATCGACGGCGAAAGCACCACCGTCGGTCCCACCGACCTCATCCTGCTCGCCCCCTGGACCGACCACAGCCTGCGCGCCGACAACTGGGTCCGCTGGATCTGCTTCGGATAGCCTCGCCAGCCCGGAACGCACAACTCCCACACCGACAAAGGAAACGCAAACGATGCCACGCAAGTTGAAGTTGGCCCTGATCGGCCTGGGCCGCCGCGGCCGCGGTGGGCACCTGCCAA
>JAPPKT010000036.1 GCA_028819675.1 Caldilineaceae bacterium
CGAGGAGGAAGTGGCCGTCCTCGAACAGCATGAGGGCGGCGACGGCGGTGATCGGTTTTGTCATGGAGTAGATGCGAAAGATCGTGTCTCCGGTCATGGGCTGGCCGGTCTCGAGTTCACGATGACCAAAGACGTTGCAGTAGGCAGTTTCGCCTTTGCGGTAGATTAGCCCGCTGGCGCCGGCAAGTTGACCGTTGTCGACGTATCTTTGCAGCAGAGTGTCGACGCGGGCAAGGCGTTGAGCAGAAAATCCGGCTCGTTGTGGTTGAGGGGTTGTCATGAGGATTCCTTGTTTCGGACTGGTGTCCGTATGAGAAGCGCGCCGCCTTCCATGTGCGGCTTGCGCGGTTGGTCAAATGCTGTGTTCAGTCGACGAGCGCCTGGTAGACGGCGAGGCTAAACTCACGCTCGATGGTGTAGTAGTCGGAGGGTATGAACTGAGTCATAAGAAGGCCCACCAGGTCCTCCACCGGGTCGATCCAGAAGCGAGTTGTGGCCAGGCCGCCCCACGCGTAGGTGCCGGCGCTGCCTGGCTGGCTATAGGCCGGGGGATCGACAAGAGCGCTCATTCCCAGGCCGAAGCCATGTCCGGCGCGGGGGCCGTCGCCTATTTCGATGGGAACCAGATTGGGCGGCAGATGATTGGCGCGCATCAACTCAACTGTTTTGCGCCCGAGCAGGCGGTTACCGTCCAGGACACCTTCATTGAGCAGCATCTGGCAGAAGCGCAGGTAGTCGCCGAGCGTTGAGACGAGACCGCCGCCTCCGGAGAGATAGGCGGGGGGCCTGGTGTAGCGGCTGGTGCCTGGCGCGTCGTAGAGCTCAAACAGCGGTTGGGTCCGATTCATTTGGCCGTCTCGATGGGCTGGTCTGGCGCTTGCTCTGCTGGCGAGGTCGCTGCCGAATCTGAAGCCTCCGGGTGGGCAGTAGCAGGCGGCGAAGCGGTCGACGGATTCGGCAAGGACATGGAAGCCGGTATCTGCCATGGACAATGGTTGGAAGATCTCGCGTTGGAAGAATTTGTCGAGCGACTTGCCTGAGACCACCTCAACCAAACGGCCGAGCACATCGGTTGCGCGGCTGTAGCGCCAGCGGGCGCCGGGATGGTAGAGCAGAGGCAATGCGGCCAGCTTGGTTATGAAGGGTTCAAGAGAATGACGCTCGATGTCGCGGAAGCTCTGGAGATAGAGTTTTTCGACCGGCGAATCGTCTCCCCAGCCGTAGCTCAGTCCGGCGGTGTGCATGAGGAGGTCTTTGATTGTGGGGGGCCGGTCGGGAGGGACGAGATTTTCAAGGTCACCCGTACAGACCTGGACACCGGCAAACTCCGGCAGTATAGAGGAGACAGGGTCATCGAGGAGAAAGTGGCCGTCTTCAAACAGCATCAGGACAGCGACGGAGGTGATCGGTTTTGTCATGGAGTAGATGCGGAAGATCGTATCCTCGGTCATGGGTAGAGCCGACTCGAGATCGCGCTGGCCGAAGGCGCGGCAGTAGGCGATGCTGCCCTTGCGGTAGATCAGCCCGAGGGCGCCGGCCAGATAGCCGCCTTCGACGTAGCGCTCCAATAGGTTGTCCACTCTGGAGAGGCGCTGAGGTGAGAAGCCAGCTCGTTGCGTTTCAACGGTTGTCATGGGGATTCCCTATTAAACGTGTTGATTGGGTGGAAGGGTCTAACGTCTCCTGGCATTGACTCGAACGGCATCAGTTCGCAATTGGTCAATCTGCCGCGGCAGCGACGCTTGACAGTTCGGTGCGATCAGGAATGGGCAGGTGGACGAGAGCCGCGAACAGGCCCAATGCGATTCCTGCGATCCAGATGGGCGTGTAAGAGCCGGTGGTGTCATAGAAGCGTCCTCCCAGCCACACGCCGATAAATGCGCCGATCTGGTGGCTGAAGAAGGCGATGCCATAGAGCGTTGAAAGGTAACGCGCTCCAAAGAAGTAGGCGACTGTACCGCTGGTGAGTGGGACCGTTGCCAGCCAGAGGAAGCCCATCGCCCCTCCGAAAACCAGAGCAGAGGTAGGGGTAAGGGGCGTCAGCAGGAAGATCAGGATGACGATGGCCCGACCCAGGTAGATGAGGCTCAGCATATATTTGCGGGAATAGCGGTCGCCCAGCCAGCCGAAGAGCATCGATCCAAGGATGTTGAAAGCTCCCACCAGTGCGAGTGCGCCGGCAGCCACGAATTCCGGCAGCCCTTTATCGCCCAGATAGGCGGGCAGATGGGCTCCGATGAAGGCGACATGGAAGCCGCACACGAAGAACCCGGTCGTCAGGAGCAGGTAGCCGCGGTGGCGGGCGGCCTTTCTCAGGACGCTTCGAAACGGTTCATCAACGTGAGGCTCTTGCGCGCCGTGCAACTGAGTGCCGGGACGGCGGGGTAGTCCGAAGGCCAGCAGGGCTACGATTGCCGGTACGGCGGCCAGGGTGTAGAGGGCGCCCTGCCAGCCGAGATTTGAAAGGAGGAGTTGGGCCAGTGGCGGAACCACGAACATACCCGCGGAACCCATTGCGGTGATCAGGCCAAAGACCCGGCTGCGCTGGCTCTCTCCGATCAGCTGTGCCACTGCGCCCAGTACAACGACGTAGGAGGTGGCGCCGAGGCCGATGCCCACCAGCAGGCCGAAGGAGACAACCAGCCCCATTGTTGTGGTGAGGAGTGTAACCAAGACAAGGCCGCCAGCGTACAGGACCGAGCCGGCGATGACCACCTGCCGCGGCCCGAAACGGTCCGAGAGTAGGCCAACCAGGGGTAGGCCGAAGACGAGGTTGTTGACGGCGAAGGCGATACTGAGGTTTTCGCGACCAGTCCCGAGCGTTTCCGTTATCGGCGTGAGGAAGAGGCCGAAGCTGGACCGGATTCCGGAACTGATCATCACAGCCAGCGATGCGGATACTATAGCGGCGACTACAAGCTTGCGATTATTGCTCACGCGACACATTCGACCTGGGGTGGGACAGCGAGAAGGGAAACGGTTGCGGCCTGCACACGGCCAATCGAAGTTTGCCAGTCTTCGAGCTACTTTTCGATTAATTCTCGCACGAGTAAGGCAGTTCTCTTATGCTCCCATGTTGCGGAATTCTGCCCGCCGTGCAACGGAAATGTAGACGACAGCGGCGGTGATGGCAAAACCGAACCATTGAAGCGCGTAGCTGAGGTGGTTGCCTTCGGAAAAGGAAATGTCCGGCTCGATGCGATGGGGTAATGATTCCGAGTAGCCCGCGGCACGCGGGCGGTCCAGGTCAAGAGGTCTGCCGTTGCCAGGCGTCAGCTGCAGGACGACCGGTAACAGGGGATATGGCAGAGTCTGTCCGATCGCCTCGATGTCGAGCCGGTACCATCCTGTAACGGTGTCCTGCGGTATCGCCGATACGGTTCCGTCAGGCCGGCGGCGGGTCGGTTGAAGGATCCCGAAGTGCGGGCCGGTATGTTGTTCGTCGAGCCCGCGCCAGTTTGCGGTGTCGGCCTCGCCGACTGGAATCCAGCCGCGATTGACCAGAACAGCCTTGTCGGAGCCGGCAAGGAGGAGCGGGGTAACAAGGTGGAAACCGGGCTGGCCGGCGTAGCTCTGATTGCGGATTGCCACCTGGCGGGCGTAGTCGAATTCTCCCTGCGCGGTAGCCTGGCGGTCGCGCGTCTGGTCCTGGGGTAGAGGCGTGACTGAAAGGTCGATGGGAGGTGCGGCCAGGGCGGCCTGTCGTTGCTGGTTGTACGCACGCCGCTGGTCCAGGCGGTCCAATTGCCAGAAACCGAGGGAGGTCATTACACCCATGGCGAGAAGGACGAGCAGAGTCTTCCACCACCAGCGGCGACCGAAGAGGAGTGCCAGAGTTTCCCGGACCTGGCGGGCCGACGGGGCAGTTTTTCTCACTTGGGACAGCCGCGGTCGAAGATCCCAAATTGGGCGACGGCGACCCGCCCGAGTTTCGGGCAGCCCGACCATTATGAGGACCCTCCGGCGGGCGCCGGGTCCCGCTGCTTGACTGGTGCAGGGTCTTCGAGCTCGGTGGAGGGCTTTGTGGCCCAATAGAGGACGACCCCACCAGATAGCAACAGAATGGAGAGAATACCGCCAAGCAGGGCCCGCCACGGGAAGGCTCTGGGGAGAATCTCATCCTGGTAGCTAACGACCTGCTCGACGTCGCAGGGCAATGTGGCGTCTCGGACCTGTTGATCCTCGTTGTTCTGTTCTCCTGCACAGCCGGGTGGGACAATGGTGACCTGCACGGACCAATTTCCGCGTCGGGCCGGTTCAAAGGAAGCTACGTAGAAGAGCATATTGAGGGCGTCTTCGTGGGTTGCCGCGGCGCGGAGGGTCTCGCGGCTGTCCATGTGCATAAGCTCGACTGTCACTAAGGCATCGAGAATGGGGCCGCCAGCCAGTCCGGTAGAGTCTCCTTCAATGTTCTCTGTCAAAGCGATGGTCACGTGGTATTCGCCAACTTCGGGCGGCTCTGGGTCAGACCAGAGATAGACCCGGAAGGGGCCGGCAGGCACATTGTTCAGGTGCTGAATGCCGATGCCGCCGTGAGCGAGTAGAGGCACTGGCAAGAGAATGCCAGTCAGGAGCATCAGTACGAATGTTGTTACTAATAACGTGTATCTTGGCAAACACATAGTTGTGTCCAGTACTCTCGGACTATCCAACCAATCAGTATTGCTGTGCCGTCCGCGGAGCGCCAATTCGAAGCATGGCGACGGTTAGCCGGAGGCCAGCGGAGTCGGGCCGCCGCGATTGGGGGGCGGCGCCAGACCCATCACGGGCGGATGCGGGTTTCGGACGCGTGCATCTTGCTCAGCGCTCGCAAGCAGACGTGCCACCAAGGCCAGGGCCGCGATCACATACATCATGCTGCCAGGAATCCACATGATCAGCCCTCCCCATACCTGATCATCCATGACGCTAAGGCCGTAGAGACGGGGCAGGGACTCGTAGTAGGGGTAGATGGGCGTTGCGGCAAAGGAGAGTGCTACGCCGAGCAGCATGTTTGGCGGGATCATGGCCAGCACGTAGGCGACGCGGAGCCACTGGGCGGGCCTGGCGTGGAAGCGGGGCGCGGCGCCTGTGACGTGCCACCAGAAGAGGAGGGCTGCACCCAGGAAGGTGACGTGTTCCAACCCATGTATAGAGCCAAATTGCAGGGCAAGACTGTAGGCATTGCCATCGTGCCAGGCGAAAAAGATAAGAACGTACAGCGCCCAAGCGGTGGCGGGCGAGAAGGCCTTCAGTGCGACGCGGCTCAAAGGCGTGTCCTCAGCCAGCCAGACGGCAAGGCGGCGGAAGGCGTTAGCGAATCTGGCGCGGGGTCGAGCGGGCAAGGCCCACAGGAAGGTAGGGAACGGGTTGGCCAGAAGCAGAAGCGGCGGCGCGACCATTATCAACAGGAGGTGCTGCACCATGTGGATGGAGAAAAGGTGGCCGCTGAGAACAGCGATCGGCGAGAGGAGCGCGAGCGCGAGGACGAGGATCCCTGCGGTGTAGGAGGCGAGGCGCCAGCGGTTTGCAAAGCGTCCATCGCTGCGGCGGCGCAGTCTCAGCCAGCCGGCAAAGTGAAGCGCTCCCAACACGGTAAGTGTCACCAGGATCTCGGGGCGGAGATCCCAGGAAAGCAGGAGCGCTCTAGTTAGCGGATTCATATGCGACTGGGTTGGGTCATCCTAGACAAACTTCGCTGCGGCGATGCTCCTATCAGTGAGGTACTTCGATTGTTGAACCGATAAGATAGATGGCCGGATAGAAGAAGATCCACACCAGGTCCACATAGTGCCAGTAGATGGCGCAGGCCTCGACGCCCCAGTGCCTCTCGCTGGAGAAATGGCCCTTGCGACCGAGCCACCAGACGTTGAGAATCAGGACAACGCCGGAGAGGACGTGCAGTGCGTGCATGCCGGTCATGCCGAAGACGACGGCGCCGAAGACACCGTCGGTAGGCTTGAGATGGCCTTTGACGATGCTGGGGAACATGCCCCATTCCCAGACGACTACGCCGATGAGAAAGGCGGTTCCGAGCCCGGCGGTGATGAGAAGGCTGACGAGGAAATCGGTGCGCTTGTCGTTGGCGATCGAAACCTCGGCGCGGTTCATGAAGTAGCTGCTAAGGAGGAGCACGGCGGTGACAACGAGGCCGGCGAACTGGTCCAATTCGGGCCGGACGACCTCGCCGTGGGGGCCGCGCCAGAGGTAGAAACGGGTGACCAGCAGAGCGAGGAAGAGAAAAGCTTCGGAGGCGAAGAACAGCCACATTCCGAGCCGGTTGCGGCGCGTGTACTCCAGGTAGGTTGGCAGGTCTACTTCGCCGGTGTGGTGATGATCATCGGCGGCGTGGCCGTGTTCGTGACCATGCTCGATAGCGGTAGCGGTCATCAGTGTTCATCCTCCGACCAGACGCTGCGAATGTGCATAAAGTAGTTGACGACAAGAATGCCTTTCAACAGCGCCAGAATCATCAGGATGGCGAAGGAGTCAAAAGGCGGAGTAATCGCGGCGTAATACTCAACAAGCGTCAGAATAGCCAGCGTAATCGCTACGATAATTCCTTCGCGATAGATGGCAGTCTTTCGTTTAGTGCGGCTTTGTTCGCTCATTTGGGCTCTTTTCTCGGTGCTGAACTTCCGGCGCAACCTCCATTGTGGAGAATGTTCCCGTTGCTAATCGTCACCTGGAGATGCCGTCGTCACATAGCCGGAGTCGGCTAAACCGTAGTCGTAGGGCTCACCAACGACCCGCAGAGGGGCGGGGAAGCTGTGTTCGGGAATCGGGGAGGGGATCTGCCACTCAGGCGAGCGGGAGCGCCAAGGGTTATCGCCTGCGGCAACGCCGACTTCGGCGTTCTGGAAGAAGTTCCACAGCATCAGCAGGACGCCGAAAGCGATTGCGAAACCGGCAATCGTTACTGCCAGCTGCCAGTTTTCGATTTGACCGGCTCCCAGGGTTGGGTCGTAGTCGGCGATGCGGCGGCGCATTCCCATCACGCCGACACCCATCTGCCCCAGGGTCTGCACCCAGAAGGCAGGTGTCATGATGAAGAAGTGGATCTTGCCGAGTGTTTCGTTGTACATGCGCCCCGTTACTTTGGGGAACCAGTAGTAGAGGGCGGCGAAGAAGGGGAAGACAAAGCCGCCGAACATGGTGGCGTGAAAATGGCCGACCACGAAGTAGGAGTCGTGCAACGGGAAGTCGGTGGGCACGGTGGCCAGAATCGGTCCGGTCAGGCCGCCTATCAGGAATACACTGATTGCACCGAGGACGAACAGCATCGGTGTATCGAAGTGGATCTTACCGCCCCAGATTGTTCCGAGCCAGCTGAAGAATTTGACACCCGTAGGGATGGCGACGAGCAGTGTCGCGTACATGAAGGGGATGCGAAGGATGTCGTTGTAGCCGGAAACGAACATATGGTGGCCCCAGACAATGAAGCCGACGATGCCGATCGCGAGACTGGACAGTGCGATCCACTTGTATCCGAACAGCGGCTTGCGGGAGAAGACAGGCAGCAGTTCGCTGACGATGCCCAGGCCTGGCAACACGAAGATATAGACGGCCGGGTGGCTGTAGAACCAGAACAGATGCTGGAAGAGTACAGGGTCGCCACCGCCGACCATGGGGCTGACCTCACCAAGAATCCCGCGCGGGTCGAAGAAGCCCATTC
>JAPPKT010000561.1:0-4986 GCA_028819675.1 Caldilineaceae bacterium
TGCTGGAGGCGGCGGACGTCACCGCGGTCATCCAGCAGCAGGACCGCCAGCGCTTCTACCGGCTCTACCAGGACTTTCTGCAGGAGCAAGGCATGGCCATGACCATCACGCGCAAGCAGCGCAGCAAGCAGCTGCGGCGGTAGGAACGGCAGTGGTTAGTGATCAGTGGTTAGTGGCCAGCAAGAGCGTAGGTCTTTAGCGCGCGGCAGGTCTGTTTCATCGCAAGTTTTCAATCGCAAATGTCACGGAGTAAGCAATGTCTTTAACGGTATTGAACTATGACTCTCCAATAGGCCCTATCGAGATCCACGCCACGGACACGGCGGTGAGCAGAGTCGAATATATCGAAGAACAGGCGGGAGAGGGTGAAGAGGTAAGCGGAGTGGGAGGTCGGTCCGTCGCCTCATCTTCGCAGGAGGCGGGCGCGCATCCGCTGCTGGGGGAGGTGCGGCGCCAGTTGGACGCCTATTTCGCCGGCGACTTACGCTGCTTCGATCTGCCCCTGGACCTGGAGGGCACGCCGTTTCAGCGCCAGGTGTGGCAGCAGCTTCTCAGCGTCGGCTACGGCCAGACCGCCAGTTACCAGGACATCGCCGTAGCCATTGACAACCCCAAGGCGGTGCGCGCGGTCGGCGCGGCCAACGGTCGCAATCCGGTGGCTATTATCGTGCCCTGTCATCGCATTATCGGCAGCGGCGGGCGTGCTAAGTTGACTGGCTACGGAGGCGGGTTGTGGCGGAAGGAGTGGCTGCTGCGGCATGAGGGGGTGTTGTTGGTGTGAGAGGGGAGGCCTCTGGCCAGTGCAGTTGAGATTACGATCCTTTTGTCATCCTTGATCCAGGTATTTTGGCAGCAAAACTCGCGATTTGGCACAGTTTTGGGCCTACTATATCCTGTAGGACTCAGAGGCTGGCCTTACATGGTCTAGGGAATAGGGTCTGTTACGAGGAGGAGAGAGATGAGATGGAAATTAAAATGCGTAATCGAGCCGGAAGATGATTGGTATGTTTCCTACTGTGACGAATTGGGAATTGCGAGCCAAGGGGAAACCGTCATTGAGGCGAAGAAAAATTTGGAGGAAGCGATAGAGATGTTCTTTGAGGATGCTTCGCAAAGCGAAATTCTGAGTCTTCTTGCCCCTCTTAAACCGGAATCTCCCGTTGAAATCCAACATCAGCCGGAAATTACGGTTATGCAGCACCCGGAAGAACAAGGCACACAATGGGAGCTTGTTGTTGCCTAAACTGAGACGGATGTCCGGTCGCGAAGTCTGCAAGATTCTTTCACAACATGGTTTCGTTGAAGTCAGGCAAAGAGGCAGTCATATACAGATGCGGAAAACGGTAACGCTCGATTCCGGAGTAACTACCATAACCGTCCCCGTCCCCAATCATCGAGAACTGAAAATCGGGACACTTGCCAGAATCATACAGAAATCCCAATTAGATCGCTCCCTCTTTGAAAGCAAAAGATAGCTCTATTTTCTCCTGAGTCAACAACTCAATTTCCGGCCCAACTTCTAAGCCCCAGCCTCAATCTGCATCGCTCACGGTCGCAAGCCAGTCGCCATTATTTTGCCCTTTCACCGCATCATGGGCAGCGGCGGGCGTGCCAAGCTGACTGGCTACGGCGGTGGGTTGTGGCGTAAGGAGTGGCTGCTGCGGCATGAGGGGGTGTTGTTGGTGTGAGGGAAAGGGAGATCATAAATCGGGCTCAAACACCAGCTCCGGCACGACCACTTCCCAAGTATCGCACTTGAGGCCGCTTTGGTACTGCGGCTCTGAATATTCTCGACTCCAGGTAGCGATGGCCAAGACGCTGGCAGAAGTGCAGCGCGTTCCCGCCGGGGCTTCGAAACTGCCGGCAAGCTGTCCGACAACCGTCCCGTTGCGATCCAATAGTTCCCACCGGCTCGCTCCGCCCCGCAACTGCAGTGGATCGCCCGGCGAAAGGTCGGCAATGGCGCGGTGCAGAAGATGGTTGGGGTGCCTGTACCCTGCGTAGCTCAGGAAGACATCGCGCAGGCTGAGTTGCTTATATCGACGGCTGAGTTCCAGCGGCGCCGGCGGGAGTGTGACTGGCGCTTGGCGGTGCAGCACCGAGGGGCTATTCTGTAAGGCTTTTGGGAATGGGTACGCGCCAGGAAAGCGTGCCAAGGTGAGGGTCTGGCGTGCGCGGCTCATAGCAACGTAGTACAACCGGCGCGGGGCATCTGCATCCTCGCCGCTGCTGACGCGATCCCAGCCTCCGTCCAGCACCACTACGTGGTCGAACTCCAGCCCCTTGGCGCGATGGGCGGTTAGCAGGAGCAGACCGCGCTGACGGCGGCGTAGATCACGCCCCCACTCGGCCAGCCATTCGATGAACTGGTCCGCCGCTGTCTCCACGCCTCCGGTCTCCAACTCGTACGCGACTATCGCTTCCTGCAACAGTTCAGTCCAAGGCGTTGGGGACAGTGCGTCCACAAAGTCCTTCAGATCCTCACTTTGCACCAAACGGGAGTCTCGTCCGCGCAGCCGGTTTACCAGTGCCTGGGTTTCCCGCAGATGCCAGACGTTTGAGAACTCTTCGTTCGCCATCTGCACCGGAATCCCCTCAAGTTCGCAAAGACTGCGCATCGGGTCCAGGTAACTCCATTCGCGTGCCACCACACCGCAGGTAGACCAGTCCCAGGATGGAGAGAGAGCTGACAGTCGTTTCAACTCGGCGACAACTGTCTGTGCTTGGGTGATAGGCGTGTCGCCGACTGGTAGTACTTGAACTCGACCTTGGGCGACCTTGTCAAGGTCAGTCCACAGCCCGCCAAGCGGATCCTTATTGCGCGCCCGATCGATATGGATTGGGTTATCTGTCTTCATCCGTTGCCGCGCAGGCGCAATCACCGCATTAGCGGCCTCGATAATATGGGAGGTGGAGCGGTAGTTGTCGGTGAGGAAGAAAGACCTTGCTTTGTAGTCGGCCTCGAATCGGCGGATAAATTCGACCGACGCGTCTCTGAAGGCATAGATGTTCTGATCATCGTCACCGACTGCGAAGAGGCTGAGCTTATCATCCTCTTCAGCAAGAGTCCGGCCGGCCAGCGCGGAGATCAGGTTGTACTCATCCTTACCAATATCCTGGTACTCATCCACCAGTATCCAGCGGAAGCCTGCCAGCAGGCGAGTCCGCATTTCGTCCGCCTCTTCGGGTGGCAGTCCTTCTCCGCGTAGCAGAGAGGTCGCCTGGCGAAGAATTGCCTTGAAATCTTCGTCGTCGAGCCGGTTCGCCCGCCCTGAAAAGCTGGCGCCGGTCAAGCGCATTGCGAGCGCATGGCAGGTTAGGACGATCACCCCGCGAGCATCGTCGCCGACCAAGTCAGCCAAACGGCGGCGGATTTCGACAGCGGCGTGCCGATTGTAAGCGAGCGCCAGAATGCTGCGCGGGTTCTCACGCCTCACGCGTATCAGATAGGCGATCCGATGCACCAGAACCCGTGTCTTTCCGGAGCCGGGGCCGGCAAGCACCAGGACGTTTGTCCGCTCTCGATTGTCTGCCACGATGCGGCGCTGGATGGGATTATTCAGGCTCTCGACGACGGTGTGCCATGACTCAGGCGTTGTCTGCCGCGAGAGTTCTCTGTCTCGTTCCGGTAGCCATCGCTGCAGGAACTCCTGTTTGGGGAGGCTGAAGTAGTCCAGAGACAGACGCACTGCGTCGGAAAAGGATTCCAAGCCCTGCTGCGCATATTCCATCATCACGTGGATCTGCAGCACCTGTTCATCATAATAGAACCTGAGGGGCTGGAAATCGGCCTCAGCGAAGCCGCGTCTTTCGTTACTTAGCCGAATTGTCATCGCCGGGCGAAAGACGGCCAGACCTTTGTTCAGCCGAATTACTTCCTGCTCGTGTAGCCAGAGCAGGGCGCGATCCATCAACTTGGCAGGATCCCTGACAGCACTTTTCAGTCTGAGATCGGATTCAACGGCTGCCAGAAGTTTGCCTAACGTTGTCTCGGCTAGCAGGTCCGTACCCCGTTCTCCCCGCGGCAGGCAGTCGAGGAGATGATCAAGAAGGCGCCCGGCAGCCGCACGGCGCAGGTCGGCCGTCCGCTCCAACGGCCTCCACTCGCGTTGCAAAGTCAAGTGGACGGTTTCTCTATCACGCTCCCGTACTCCGAGGCTTCCCCCGCCGCTGCCCTCTCCGCGTCCGTCGGCGGCAATGCTGTTGATTATGTGTCGCAAACGCTCCGGCAGGGCGTAAGTATAACCGTCGTCCTTGAGTCGCTGGGTGGCGAGGCGGAGATGCAGCGGGTGGGTGTCACCCGTGCTCATATCGGGGGCCATCTCCTGCAAAAGGTCGATTAGTGCCCGCTCCAGCGCCGACGCCTGCTCGAAGCGGTTCTTCGACGCGCGTGCCACCCCTGTGTGTACAAAGGCGGTTATCGCCGTATCATTGCTGGCGATGCCCAATCGTTCCAGATCGTAGAGCGCGCCTCGCACGCCCTCCGAGGTCAGACCCGACGCGAGCATCAACTCATCGGTAGTGACGCTTTCGTCCGCGCTTGTTTCAAGCAATTTGTCGCAGATGGCCAGAAGTTGGCGGCGGTAGGAATCGTTAATGCTAGTCTTTTCACACTTGGCGCGAGCTTCTTCCAGTGAATTCACTCTCAGAGAGGAGGGAAACACCTGTACCTGGTTCTCCTCTCGAGTCAGCAGCACCGCCTCTTCCAGCCAAGCAACCGCAGTCCGCACGCGTGTGTCGTCGGTAGTGGAGTCTCGTTCGAATGATTTGTCCTCATCTTCACCGAGGATCTCGCCTGCGGTCGCTACCACTTCCCCGCCCATTCGCTTCTTGCGGTCCAAATTACGCAGCGCCCTTAAGATACCATGGATTTCCCGCCGCGTGAGTCGCGAGCGGGCCGACATGCCGAACTGCCGCTCCACATCGTCTTGTGTGTAGAGCAGAACGCAGCGCGCCGCCTGTTGGTCACGTCCGGCGCGGCCCGCT
>JAPPKT010000561.1:4996-7646 GCA_028819675.1 Caldilineaceae bacterium
GATGTCGGCATGGATTACCAGCCGCACGTCCGACTTGTCGATACCCATGCCGAAGGCGTTTGTGGCGGTGATGACCCGCAGGGCGCCTTCGATAAAGCGTTCCTGAACGGTTTTCTTTGTTTCCGGCGGCACTCCTGCATGGAAGTAGTCCGCCTCCATTTTCTTTTCCTGCAGGAACGCCGCCAGCTCTTCAGTCTGCCGCCGCGTCGCGCAGTAGACGATAGCGCCTCCCGGCAGATCTGCCGGGAGATCTGACATCAGGATTTGGTGGACATGGGCGTGTTTTTCCGCGCGACTGGTTTTGACGACGACGAATTCCAGGTTGGTACGTCTGGCACCGCCGTCGAAGACCTTTAACTCGATGCCAAGCTCTTTTTGAAAGTAGTCGACGATACCGTCCTTCACATCTGGCTTGGCGGTCGCGGTCAGACACAAAACCGGCGGAATCGGCCCTTCTTCTGCACGTTCGCGGATGAAGCGACCCACGTAACGGTAATCGGGCCGGAAGTCGTGCCCCCATTCCGAAAGGCAGTGGGCCTCGTCCATCACCCAGGCGCCTATCTCCCGTTGTTCGAGGACGCGGCGTAATGAAACGCTGCGCAGCTGCTCCGGCGAGATCAGGAGTATGCCGGCATCCCCCAGGCGTACCCGGTCCAGCGCATCCGCACGCTCGGGCATCGACAGAAGCCCGTTGACTGTGACGCAGCAGCCGATGCCCTGCCTCTCAAGCCCCGCCACCTGGTCGGCCATCAGTGCGACCAAGGGTGATATCACCACTGTCAGCGCGCCTGTCTTGTCGTAGCGGGACAGGGCCGGGATCTGATAGCAAAGGGATTTGCCCGCGCCCGTGGGCAGGATCGCCAGCAGATTCTCGCCCGCCATCGCCGTTTCGATGACGGACTCCTGCATAGGCCGTCCGTCATTGTCGGCTGGTTCAGGGCGGAAGTCGGGAAAACCAAACCAGCGCGTAAGCTCTTTGCGGGCGTCGTGCCTCTCCCTGCACCATTCGCAGGAGGGCTCGGCACAAGCGGTGTCGCGCAGCCGTCGCACCAACCTCCCCGCTTCGGGAAACTGGTGCCGAACCCAAGGGGGCATGACAGAGTTGCCGCCGGATACAGACAGCCACGCCAGTGCATAGGCCAGGGCCCAGCCCTGCACAACGGCTTCAGTCATGACCTCACGAGCGTGTGTTTGGCAGGCGGCTCCAGCCAGCAGAGTACGGATCACCCCATCCGCTTCGACGCTGGACGGACGGGGCGAACCGCGTACAGACGCAAATACTTGATCGAATCCTGCCCCGTTCTTGGCTGTAGTCAGCCAGTGCCAGGCTGTCAACAGGTCCGGACTTGTGTCCTGCAAGGCTTTCTGCTGGTCGCGGAAGAGATCCAGGGTTAGGTCGCAGTCCAGTTTCGGGTCGTTGATGCGTCCCCGTTTCAATTGTCCGTCCTGATAATGCTTGACCAGGTGGTGATAGGGGTTGCGGGGAAAGGCCAGAGGATTGAGCCTGAGTGTATCTACCGCGGGCAGCCGCAGCAGCCGCAAACGGGGAGCCGCAGCCTGCAGATGGGGCAGATCGAAATCGATCAGATTGTGGCCCAGCAGAAAATCCGCGCCATCAGCAAGATTGTCCAGCTTGCCCAATGCCGCGCCAATGCCACCACCGGCCCCGGGGAAGATGAGAGACTGACTGGTTTCTGGACGCACCGCAGCGAATTTGTGGATGCGGCGGTCCTGAACGCCGACTTCAAAATCCAGTGAGATGCAATCGAATGAACGACGGCTGTCTCCGTCAGGCGAACCTATGGTGTTTCTTTCCATTGTCCCGTATGGCACCAAGGTTGCGCCGCGGGGGACGACGGCTTCCGTCTATGTTCTCCTTACATCTTAGTAGCTCAACCCTGCCACACTGCGGCCGCGGCTTCGACCTGTGCGGCGTTCCAGTTACCGTTGGCGAATGAGAGCTGGCAGCGCTGGGCCAGGGTTTCTCCGGCCTGGAACTCGTACACTTCAACACCCACGAAGGCGAAGCTGGCGCAAGCGTAGGGCGTCTAGCGAACGAACCATCTGTTGGGATAGCGTCGATTGCCTGGCACTTCGTCTGCGAACTCTGTTCGCTACTTCCTGGCAACGCTCCCGCCTGCGCCGTCCGGCATCTCCTGCAGGACCGCGTAGTCTTTCGCAATGATTTCCCTGAAACTCTGGGAGATTTCCTGCCAGTCGAGCACGTCTACCAGAATCGGCAGGTCGGAGTCCTCGAACGCTTCCTTCAGCCGCGCAAGCGTGTTCCGGTCCAATGCGGTGACGCCGACGACTGCGAGGTCGAGGTCGGAATATTTCTTTGCAGACAGTGTCACGCGGGAGCCGAAGGCGCGCACTTCGCAAGCCGGCACGTGTTCCGCCAGTATCTGCCGCACCGTTCTGAGGTGGTTGGGGCTCAGGTCAATCACTGTGGGCTTCCAGTGCCCCCTTCAACCCCGCCACGCCTCCGCCGCGGCCTCAACCTGCGCCGCGTCCCAACCGCCATTGGCGATCACCAGCCGGTACCGCTGCGTGATCGTCTCCCCGGCCTCAAACTCATACACTTCATCAAACATGAAGGCGAAGCTGGCGCAGGCGTAGGGGGTCTGGCGGATGAACCATTTGTTGGGGT
>JAPPKT010000551.1 GCA_028819675.1 Caldilineaceae bacterium
TTGCGACGGCCTGGGAGTAGGGGCCGATGGCAGCAGGCGCTTTCTCGGTGCGAATTGTCTTTTGCGTCATGCAGGGCTTCAGCGAGTTGCTCGCTGAATCAGGTCCTTTTAGGGTTGCGGTCAGCTGGAATTACCTGAAAAGGTCCAATTGACAGCAAATTGTCGGCTATTGTATGCGATCATCCAATGTTTGTCAAAATCCAATTTCGAGTGAAATTGCAGTTTTTGGTGTAGATCCCAATGGTGACTAAGAGTATTGAACAAAGGTTGTTGGGTTAAGATAGAACCATCTGACAGAGACGCCATAGGAAAGGAAGGGTAGCCAAGATGGTTCGACAGGACATGGAGAAAATGGGGCCAGAGTTTGGCCGATTTGCGGTTGCTGTCGGTGGAAGCCTAAGACAAACGCAGCCGGGAACGTTTCCTGGCACTGTATATGATCGCAAATAGGTAAACGAGTGACTGTGCTTGGGCACGAGAAATCGGAGGGGATGAAGGGCTGGTCAGGAAAAGCCTTATAGATTGCGTCAATGGCGTTGAGGCCGAGAATTCGAGCAGTAGAGACATAGGAACGGAGCGCACAAAGGATGTGGGCGTCGTTCAGAGTGCGGAAACAGCCGGAGACCTTATGTTGGACTCTATTCGTGCGCACATCGCGTTCGGCGAGTTTGTTGTCAAAGAGGATGCGGAAGTTATGCATGAAGGCCAAGACGCCAGCTTTATGTTCGTAAAAGATGCAGGAGAAGTCACCCGCCTGAATGGGATTTGGGTATATAATCCCCATAAGAAGATAAGGGCTGTATATGCCTGCACGTACCCCGACAAGAACATTTGCTACTTTTGGGGATATGAGGGCCTCACTAACACATATGCCTGCTTTTTGAACCCGAGAGTTAGCGCATGTGTTTCATGTGCCGCCATCTGACTGCACGGACGGTCAAGTATAGCCACTGCCCCATCTTTTCAGAGCCAGTTCCAGAGACCAGCCGGCCTTCTTTCGATGGGAACTGCGGGCCGCAGCACTCATCGGCAAATTATCCCATGTTCCAAGTGCTTAGCGAAGCGCTAGAGCAGGGTAATCGGATCCGAACATCCATTGAAATGTTGACCCGCCATTCACAGGCCTTACTGGTCCTTATCTTTCTTGCCCTTCTGACATTGCTTGTTGCCGGTCCGTACTGGCAGATGCCTGGCCTCCCTGGAGATGCGATTGACACTCTCATGCACTTGCACCGAAGCGCGGCAGTTTATCGGGCCTTTGTTGATGGCGTCTATTGGCCGCGCTGGTTTCCAGGTGTCTATAACGGTCTGGGGGCGCCAGTTTTCCATCATTATAGCCCTGGTCTATATTGGCTGGTTGCGTCCTTCCATGGAATGGGCCTAGGACTGGACCAGGCATTGAAGTTCATTTTCACTGCTGCATTGCTGCTGGCAGGTTTCGGCGCCTACTCCTGGCTTCGCTTCGCTTTTAGTCCGGTGGCAAGCTTGACGGGCTGTGCCGTTCTCTTGCTCCACCCCCATATCTTGACAAGAGCAATCTACTACGAGGGATCTCTTGCCCGGCTAATTGGGCTACTGGTATTGCCGGTCTGCTTATGGTCGATTACAGCTCTCCATGAGCGTTCAAGGATTCTCTATTGGTGCACAGCTGTCGGTTCCGGGGCCTCGCTGGTGCTGATACACGCGCCAACTGCCCTTGTCAGTGCAGTCTTATTCTTTTTCTATTGGATTCTGATGGGATTCGGTTATCGCAGACCAGGGGGACTGGTACGCTGCGCAGTAGCGGCATTTCTCGTGATAGTTTTGACTGCAGCTTTCTGGCTACCCGCGTGGGCCGACAGAGTTTTTGTACAGGTCGATGCGGTGCGCCACGGTCTATTTGGCTCGCAATCACACTATTTGTTCTTGAACTGGTGGAATCTCTTTGGATACCAGTCTCCGATTCTGGACAGCCGCGCGGGAAATCCGTTACTTTCACTGCTGAACGGGAATTTCGGACCGTCGTCATGGCTCGTTCTTGCCGCCGGGTTGGCAAGCGCACTTTTTGGAAGGCACGCAGAGCGCCGGCTCTGGGCTCTGACCGGCTGTTTTTTTGCCCTGGCGGTGCTCACGCTCAGCCATTCAATATCTGAACATGTGTGGGATTCGATCGCTCTGCTCCGCCTTGTGCCATTTCCGTATCGCCTTCTGGGGGTCGCCTCCTTTGGTCTATTGCCCGCGGCCGCGGCCGCGATCGATGCGTGGCCGGCAAGCCGGCGCGCTATACCTGCCTTTGCTTTGGTTATCGCATCCTTCCTGGTTCTTTTTCCGTACTTGTTTCCCTCCCATACGTCTCACACTCCTTTCCGCGAAGTAAAGAGTTTAACGGTGGACGACACGCACTCTTTCGAGCAGACGACCGGCTATTGGGGCACAACCGCATTCAATGAGTACCTAGTCCGGGGCGCGGACTTCAGCGTCATTGCCGGCAGGACTCCAGAGCCAAAGACAGCGAGAGTCACATGGCGTTCTTCCCACGAAGCAGTTGCGGATCTTTCCGATCAATCGGGGCCGATGTTGCTGCGCCTTCACTTTCATTCCGGCTGGAGCGCGGGCGACAGGGCAACTCTTGCCCCCAGTACGGGGGGTTGGCTGGAAGTGTTTGGACTCAGGAATTCCGCTCAGCCGCTCCTCATCCGATGGGAGGGTACATCCTGGCAGAGATGGGGGGAGAGGATAAGCCTGTTGGGATTGCTGGTCTCTTTGAGTTGCCTTCTGTTTTTTGCCTTGCATCAGCGGCGGGGGATTCGGAAGTCTGAAATACCTGAGTCCAATGGATTACAGTCTGGGGCTGGTCCTGGCTCTTCTCATTTTGCCCTCTTGTCGATGACCGGGCTCATCTTACTTTTGGTCGCGTTCCGCAGCACAGTTGATTCGTCCAGCCGCGGGCCCTTTACGCTGCAGTCGCCGCCGGGCCGGTTGGCCTTCGCTGTCAGGGGGCAACCCGTCACTCTGGGAGACCGGTCCTCCACACACGTTTCCCTGCTCGGGTGGGAGTTGGTGAGCAGACCAGATCCTAAACCTGGAGACGTGGTCAGAGTGCGGCTGTATTGGCAGCCGCATGGCAGGATCACTGAGGAGTTACGCAGTTTTGTACATCTTTTTTCGCCTTCCATTCAGCATTCCTGGGCGGTTCAGAATATCCGGTCTGGCAGTGTCCCGGATACGCGGCAGTGGGATCCGGACAGGTACTATGTGGACGATCTACGTCTCAAACTACCTTCCGACTTACCGCCGATTCGTTTTTCGCTGGCGGCAGGTCTAACCTCCGTGTCAAACGGCAGGTTAGACGTTCCCGGTTCACGAGATGATGTCGTGGAGCTGACTTCAGTAGACGTCGCGCCGACCCGCCCCGGCATTCTTCAGAAGGAGCGGCCATCCTCGAAAGCCCAAGCCGCCACCGGCGACGGTCTCTATCTGCAGGGCTATGACCTGCTCCTGGAACCCGCAGCGCCGATCCTGCGGCTATTCTGGGAAACGGGAGACGGGGTTGAAACTGACTGGACTACATATGTACATCTCCACGATGACCGGGGCACCCGCGTGGCCCAGTATGACGGACCGGCGCTGGCCGGTGTGCAGCCGACCAGCCAGTGGCATACGAATGCGCTCTACATAGATCGGAGACGCCTCAACTTGCAGCCGGAATTGCAGCCGGGAAACTATCTTTTGCGGATTGGGCTGTACAATCTGGAAACCGGACAGAGGCTGCCATTTCAGCCTCATGACGCCGCACAGGAGCAGTTCGAGAACGGTCAACTGCTGATTCCTTTTTCAGTCGCCTCACCGATTCGAGTGCCCGATTGACGTCAGGGCGACCGCATCTGATGTGCGTTCCATTTGGGAATTCGATTTTTCGTATTTCGTAATACGTAAAGGGAGACATGACCGGCGCGAAACCATTGCGTGATCCGCGCGAAAAGTCGTGGTGTCAGACGGAATCTGCATTAGTCTGGTTTACCGACATTGCGGAAGTCAGCCAGAGGGTCTGCAAAGGGCATTCTCAAGGAACAAACATGGAGCCTGCGCGAGGGCGTTTACAGGGGGCGCCCCTACGGGGACTGTCCCCGCGTGTGGAGGCAAGCGTGCGAGGGCAACGCGACAGCCCAAGTGCCTGTGCTGGCATCCCCTTCCCTCCAGCGGCGGGTCGGGAAGCGCCCTTCCGCCAACGGTTTATCAGGTCCAGACGCGATTTCCCCATCCGGACCGACCAGACGAGGCCAACGCCGTCAAGTCGGCGTTTACCCGATTACTGGCCCGGAAACATAGATTCACGGGCAATACCTGCTCCTGCTTAGACAGTTCCTCCGGAACAAGGAACCCATCCAAAACAACCGCGCCGCCAAAACTTGCCTTTGCGTTGGGCGCATCATTCGGACATTGCACCATCACTTCTATTATCTCCACTTCGCCAGCAACGCGACTTTCGACCGACAGATCACTCGCTTGAACAGGCAGACTTTTTCAGACCCCTCAACCACAGTGGCCACATAAAGACGGGACAGCAGCGGAGAATCCTGAACGATCGGTTGTTCCAGCAGAATCCGGTAACTGTCCGCGTACACCTCCCCCGGCTTCCACAATGACAGCGGCCACGTCCCCCAGCCCGGATGCGTCGTTACATTGCCCAATTCCTGGTTCCTGTTTTCCATCAATTTCAAAACCAGCCGATGGTTACGGTGTTGCGCATGCAACGCATCAAGGTTAAGCGTGACCGGATCCTCCTCTCCTTCGCTGAACCTGCCGGACAGCAAAAAAACCGCCACCAACTCCAGCCCTTGCAATTCGTGAGCGGGGCTAGACCTGCCAACAGTCCCGGTCCCGCCAAACGCCGAAATTTCACAGGCGGCGGCCTCCGACTGAGCGCGACAAGGGTTAGGCCGCTCAGTGCGCCTATCAGGCTGCCATTTGAGAAATTGGCGCATATGAAGAGAAGCTGGGGATTTATTGCGACCAGACCGGTCGCCATTATCTGTGTAAAACCGTCGAATGGAAACACCCGCCTAACCAGGATAAAGGTACACAGTACCGTCACGGCGCCCAACGAGACATTCAACCATCTGCCAAGATGAACAGCTAGGTTTACGCCTCGCAAGGGGCGGACCTGCGCGCTGTAAAGTGCGAAATTTTTGCTGCCGGGGTAGGCTGGATTGCCAAGATTGGCGCGGGGATTGCGAATGGAGAAACTATCGAAATCGGATTGATCAACAGTTGACGTGATCAGCGCGGCCAGAACATAGAAGAGGGGGGCTTGGCTGCCCTCTTGTTCCCAGGGCCCCATTGATTCATGGGATTGCGCAGGAAGAGGATTCCCGCAGCCAAATGTCGAGCAAAGCTATAGTGAAATATCTCATCAGGCGTCTCAGATGGCGGCACGATCAGGCTATACGCGCCTGCCGTCACAAGAAACAGTACGACAAGAGCGGCAACTACTCCATTCGTTGGCGCGTGCGGCAACCTCACTGCACATTCATTTCTTGTCAAACGCACGCGCATTTGAGTCAACCGGGCTGCCCCTCTCATACCATCTGAGGGAAAACATGTGAGTACAACTTGAGACTATGACTATTCGTGTCGGCAAAGTATCAGGCGTACAGAAGCACGGCCTTCGCTTGCGCAGTACGCAGATTCCGGGTCTCATTTGGGAACTACAATAGCAGGCAGTTGCTAGTTCGTAGTGGCGTGTTGCGGTCATACATGGATGATGGGAGGCGAGTTTTGGGGTCAGTGGTTGAGGGCGGCGGTGATGTCGGCGATGATGTCGCGGGGGTCTTCGGCGCCGACGGCGAGGCGGACGAGGCCGTCGGAGATGCCGACGGCGGCGCGCTGGGCGGGGGAGAGGGCGCGGTGGGAGGCGTGGCTGGGGTAGAGGACGAGTGAGTAGATGTCGCCGACGGTGGTGGCGGGCTGGACCATTTGGAGGGCTTCGAGGAAGCGGAAGACATCGGGTTGGGCGGCGTTTTTGAGCTCGAGGGCGACGACGGCGCCGTAGCCGAGGCCGCAGAAGAGGTCGCGGGCGACGTGGTGCTGGGGGTGGTCGGGGAGGCCGGGGTAGCGGACGCTGGCGAGGGCGGGGTGGCCGCTGAGGTGCTGGGCGACGACGGCGGCGTTGCGGCACTGGCGCTCGACGCGGAGGGGCATGGTCTTCATGCCGCGGTGGAGGAGCCAGGCTTCGTGGGGGCCGAGGTTGGCGCCGGTCTTTTTGAGGAAGTCCCAGAAGGCGGGGCGCAGCTGGTTGCGGGCGACGACCACGCCGCCGAGGACGTCGCCATGGCCGCCGATGTACTTGGTGGCGCTGTGGATGACGACGTCGACGCCGTGGGC
Organism: Caldilineaceae bacterium; assembly: GCA_028819675.1. Next base: position 6,364 of record JAPPKT010000551.1, read on the forward strand.
GAGGGGGCGGAAGAGCATGGGGGTGGCGAAGGTGTTGTCGACGAGCAGGAGGGTGTTGTGGGCGCGGCAGAGCTGGGCGAGGCGGGGGATGTCGACGACCTTCAGGAGGGGATTGGAGATGGTCTCGACGATGAGGAGTACGGGGGCCTCGCGGGCGAGGAGCCGCTCGACGGCGTCGAGGTCGGTGGCGTCGACGAAGAGGCCCTTGACGCCGTACTGGGGCCAAAGGCTGTCGACGAGGGAGTAGGTGGCGCCGTAGCAGTCCTGGGCGGCGGCGACGGTGGCGCCGGAATGGAGGCCGCAGGCGGACATGGCGAGGTGAATGGCGGCCATGCCGCTGCCGGTGGCGAGGGCGAAGTGGCCGGCGGCCTGTTCGGGCATGTCGTGGCATTCGAGCTCGACGACGGCGTCTTCGAAGGCGGCGACGGTGGGGTTGCCGTAGCGGCCGTAGACGTAGAGGTCGGGGTCGCCGCCGAGGGCGCTGTCGAGGTGGGCGGTGTCATCGTAGACGTAGCCGATGCTGGGGATGATGCCGCTGACGACGGGTGCGGCGGAGACGGGTCGGGCGGGTGGGGCGTAGCGGCGGGATTCGCCGCTGTGGAGGGCTTTGCTGTCTATTGATTTGGGAGAGAATGGCATGGTGTTTGGGTGGGTGGTGGCTTGGATAACTTGAATGCCAGGAGGGATTTATCCGCGAAGTTACGCGAAGGGGCGCGAAGAACGCCTTTCTTTTCCGCGAAGGGACGCGAAATGTCGCGACGGGTGTGGGCGCCTGGGGGGGCGCGCGGGCGGGTTATGAGTAGAGCATGGGCAGGCTGCGGCGCATGATCTCGTAGTTTTCGAGGGCGCGGCCGGCGCCGAGGGCGACGCAGGCCATGGGATTTTCGGCGACGTAGGCGGGGACGCCGGTTTCGTGGGTGAAGAGTGAGGCGATGAGGCGTAGCTGTGCGCCGCCGCCGGTGATGACCATGCCGCGGTCGATGATGTCGGCGGCGAGCTCGGGGGGCGCTTTTTCGAGGGTTGAGCGTACTGTTCTCACGATGGCCTGGAGAGGCTCCGTCATGGCATCTATGACTTCGCTGTTTATGATTTCGATGGTCTTTGGCAGGCCGTTGATCTGGTCGCGTCCGCGTACTTCGATGGCGCGGTCTTCTTCGGTGGGGAGTGCGGAGCCGATGGCTATCTTGATCTCTTCGGCGGTCTGTTCGCCGACGAGGAGGTTATATTTTTTGCGGATGT
>JAPPKT010000584.1 GCA_028819675.1 Caldilineaceae bacterium
TGTACCTGAGGGGCGACGACCTGCGACTTTACGGCGCGGAGTGCTACTTCTGGGTACATGCCCCAGGTGTTCGCTGGCATTTTTCGGGCAATCCAGTCCCGATCGCTGAGAGGCAATGGGCGCCGGAGCCTAGCCGGTTTCGACTGGAGAACGACGAAACGCTGTGGCATCGCAGCTACAGCAGCGAAGAATTCTGGCACCGCAGCTATCCGGAGGGCGGACCGCGACTCGACAGTGTGCTGGGTGATGTGCACAGTTACGGCTTTTCATTTGTCGGATTCAGCCGGGAGGTGCAGGGAAGACTGTCGATGGCGGAGTTCGAGATCCTGCCTGGGAGCTAGATGGAAAAGGGCGGGAAGGAGTGCGGTGAAGGGGTTAGGAGCGACGGGCAGACGAATCAGGCGTTGCATTGCACTTGTTTGGTGTGCCGAATGGAAGGTAAAGACGAGATGACGGATCAGAGAGGCCCAGGCAGCGTCCCGGTCGAGATCGGTTCGCGCCTTGAGCCGATGGTAGACGATTTCTTGATCGCGCGGTTGAGCGGGGGCGCGGCGTTGCGCTTGAACCAGCCTGTACCGCGCGAAGTAGCCCTGGTTACCGACAGGCCATGGGAGGGGAATTCATGCACATCATTCGCGGTATTCCGGGATGGTGACATCTATCGCATGTATTACCTCGGCCGTCATTTTGCTGCGACGCAGACATTGCGAGACGAGACTTCCCACCCGGACTTTGTCTGCTATGCCGAGAGCAGTGACGGGATCCGGTGGGAGAAGCCGGAGTTGGGACTGGTCGAATTCAACGGTTCCAGCAAGAACAATATTATTCTCAGCAGCGAGGCCAGCGCCTGTCCGTCGCGGGCGTTTGCGCCGTTCAAGGATGCGAACCCGGCTGCCGAGCCTGAAGCTCGCTACAAAGCGTGGGCGACGCGGTTCCCAGTACTGGACGGCACTGCGTCGCGGCCTGGGCACAGCTGGGAGGTGCCGGACGGGCTGCATGCGCTTAAGTCTGCCGACGGCATCCGGTGGACTCCGATGTGCGACGGGCCGGTGATTGCGGATGGTCTGCTCGACTCGCAGAATGTGGCCTTCTGGGACACGATGCGGGGGGAGTACCGCGATTACCACCGCAACGAGTTCCGCGTCGAAAAGACAGGTGAAGAACCGTACAGCGGACAGGAGCATTCGGGGCCGATGGGGTCCGGGGTGCGAGGTTCCCGTTACGGCCGCGATCTGCGTACGGCGACGTCGAGTGACTTTATCAACTGGAACGAGCCGGACTATGTAGATTATACGCAGGGTCGTGTAGACGAGATTTACAACAACTCCATCCTGCCCTATTTCCGCGCGCCGCATATTTTCGTGGGGTTTCCAACCCGGTATGTTGACCACGGCTGGTCGGAGGCGGTGGAAGATCTTCCGGAATTAAGCGAACGCCGCCTGCGCGCTTCGGCGAGCGAACGTCACGGCAGCGCCTTGACGGATGCGATGCTTATGAGCAGTCGCGACGGCCACACCTTCAATTTGTGGCCGGAGTCGTTCATCCGGCCGGGTCTGCGGCCTGTGGACAACTGGGTTTACGGAGACGGTTATCCCGGTTGGGGTATCGTGACAACTTGTTCGCTTTTTGCCGGGGCGCCGGACGAACTGTCAATCTACGTGTCGGAGGGATACTGGCGGGGAGAGAGTATGAATCTACGGCGCTATACGCTGCGGGTCGATGGATTCGCGTCGGTGCAGGCGCCACTCAGCGGGGGCGAATTGGTGACGAAGCCGGTGATTTTTGCGGGCAACCGATTGCGCGTCAATTTTTCAGCCTCCGCGGCTGGCAGTGTTCAGGTGGAGATACTGCGGGACCAGATGGATGAATCAGTTGCGGGCTTTGGACTGGATGACTGCGTGGAGTTGCTGGGAGACGACATCGAGCGTGTTGTTCGCTGGTCGGGAGGAGCAGATTTAAGCCGATTGGAGGGAGTACCGGTCCGGCTGCGCTTCGTATTGCGCGACGCGGACGTGTACGCTTTTCAGTTTGTCAAGATGTAACAGGGTACAGGAAACCCACATGACCATGGCCAACTTGAACGAAGGCGCGAATCCTGTCAACATCGGCTCCCGCCTGGAGTTGATGGTGGACGACTATCTCGTGGCGCGGCTAGGCGGCGGCGCCCGACGGCGTTTGAACAGTCCGGTCTCCCGGGACATAGCGTTGCAGTTGGACGCACCTTGGGAGGGTAATGCAAGCGGGGGCTTCACAGTTTTTGAGGACGGCGGCCGATACCGCGTGTACTACCGAGGGCAGAATTTTGTGTACGAAGATGGGGAGTTGGGCACTCCGGGCGGCAAGTATATCTGCTATGCGGAGAGTGCCGACGGCATCCACTGGGAGAGGCCGGATCTGGGCCTGGTCGAGTTCGATGGTTCCAGGAAGAACAACATCCTCTTGGATGCAGCGGAGATATTGAACGGCATGTTCTCACCGTTCAAAGACGGGAATCCCGAGTGTGCTGATGATTCACGTTACAAGGCGTTCTCGTTGATGCAGCGCGGGAAGGTGAGAGGGCTGTGGGCGTACGGATCGCCGGACGGTATCCATTGGTCGGCCATAAGCGAAGGGCCGGTCATCACTGAGGGGTTGCTGGACACGCAGAATCTGGCCTTTTGGGACGGGGTACGCGGCGAGTACAGGGCCTATCATCGCAATGAGTTCCGGCTGCCAGAGACGGGAGAAGAGCCTTACGGGGGTCATCCAGTTCAGGCAGGTAATGGCGGCCACGGAGTCGGGTCGCAAGGGTCTTTGCGAGGGTCACGCTACGGACGCGACATTCTCACTGCCACTTCGACTGATTTCATCAACTGGAGCGATTCCGTTTACGTCAACTACAACGAAGGCCGACCCAGCGAGTTGTACACGAACCAGGTCACGCCCTATTACCGTGCGCCGCATCTCTTTCTGGGCTTCCCGACTCGTTATGTCGAGCGCGGGTGGTCGGAGGAACTGGAGGCGTTGCCGGAGCTTGAACATCGCCTCATGCGCGCCGCGATCAGTGAGCGCTACGGCGCGGCGGTGACCGACGGCATGTTCATGAGTAGTCGTGACGGGTACAGCTTCAATTTATGGCCGGAGTCCTTCATCCGGCCGGGGCTGCGGCCGCGAGACAACTGGACCTACGGAGATAATTTTCAGAACTGGGGGATTGTGACAACACCTTCTGCAGTTGCCGGCACGCCGGATGAACTGTCCTTTTATGTACGGGAAGGCTACTGGCGGGACGGAGCCAGCACTTTGAGGCGCTACACGATGCGGGTGGACGGTTTCGCTTCGGTGCAGGCGCCATTGGCTGGGGGGGATCTGGTTACCAGGCCGCTCATCTTCTCGGGCCGCGAGTTGGTTCTCAACTTCTCGGCCTCTGCGGCGGGCAGCATTCGCGTGGAGTTGTTGCGCGATCAGATGAACACCCCGGTCGAGGGATTCAGTCTTGAGGACTGTGTTGAGGTGTTGGGAGACGATCTGGAACGCGCAGTGCGCTGGAAAGAAGGCCGGGAGTTGGGCAATCTGGCCGGGACGCCGGTCCGTCTGCGTTTTGCGCTGAGAGATGCGGAGCTCTTTTCCTTCCGTTTTCGAGAGTGACAGGTAGAGGAAACCAGTTACGACAGGGGGTTGCATAGAGTGAAAATCACTGCCATTGAGACTATCGCCCTGATGGACCCGGGCAAGGCCTGGGAGACGGTGGTGCGGGTGCATACCGACGAGGGAATCAGCGGCATCGGGCAGGCGGAATCTCCGTCGCTCGTGGTCGAGGCGATTGTTCGCTGCGACGGGGGGTTGGAGGAGCTATTGCTGGGGGAGGACCCGCTGCAGGTGGAGCGACTGTGGCAGAAGATGTATGCGGCCACCGGGCTGTTTGGCCGGCGGGGTGTCACGATTGCTGCGATTGGGGCGGTGGAGACAGCGCTATGGGACATCGCGGGCCAGGCGCTGGGCAAGCCGGTGTGCGAGCTGATCTGGCAGGCGTGCTGCACAGTGACGGAGTCGAGCGATGTGAAAGAGCGGGTACGACCATACGCCACGGTCTACCCACCGGGCGAGGATGTGGCTGAGATTGTTGAGCGTTTCACGCTGGCCAGGGAGCGGAACTTCAGGGCGATGAAACTGGAGGAGTGGCCCGGAGGTTTTTCGCATGTGAGCATTCAGCGGGACGTTGAGGTTGTACGGGCGGCGAGGGAAACGATCGGCGAGGAGCGGGATTTGTTGATCGACGTGCAGAACCGCTGGTCCGAGGTGGGGCAGGCGCTGGAATCGATCAGGGCGATCGCGGCGTTCCGACCGTACTTTGTCGAGGCACCACTTCCCGCCGACAACCTTGCTGGCCTGGCCCGGCTGGCTGATGCCGTGGACACGCGCATTGCTGTAGGCGACTGGGGGTTCACGACCCGTTTCGAGTTTGAGGAGATCATGGAGAAGGGGCGGGTGGACGTGGTCCAGCCAAGTTCGGTGCGGTCCGGGGGCATAAGGGAGATTACGCGTATTGCCGAAGCCGCGTATCGCCGCGGGCTGATCTGCGTGCCTCATGCGTGGTGTCACATGGTCGGCGTGGCGGCGGAGATCCATTTGGCGGCGGTGCTGCCGAATATGCCCTACTTCGAGATGCCGATCGCCTTTCCGGATTCGCCGATAATTTCTGAGCTGTTGGAGCCCGTTATTGAGGTGGACTCAGACGGCCTAATCGAGGTTCCCAAGCGGCCGGGATTGGGGTTTGCGCTGAATGAAGATGTGGTGGAGCAGTTTCGGGTGGCACCGCATTAGTTGTTTGAACTGTGATTCTGGTGATCAAGTGACTGATACTGATTCATTTTTTTCGATGGAGCCCGGGGTATAGAGAAAGGAGTCGGGTAGGCTCGATTCTGGTCCGGGAAGAGATGTTATGGCAAGGATGACGGCGGCGCAGGCGCTGGTCGAGTCGCTGCGGGTGCAGGGCGTGGACACGATATTCGGGGTCATCTCCAGCCACACGATGGAGATATTCGACGCGCTTTACGACCACCAGGACGCCATCCGCTTCATCAGCACGCGCCATGAACAGGCGGCGGCGATGATGGCGGACGGGTATGCGAGGGTGACGGGCCGGCCCGGCATCTGCCTGACCAGTACGGGGCCGGGCGCGGCAAACTCAATGGGCGGTCTCGGGGAGGCTTACGACGCGTCTTCCCCTGTTTTGACGATCACCAGTACGGCGGAAGAGCAGTTGTACGAGCGAGGCCTTGGCACGATGCATGAGACCAAGAACCAGTTGGCCATGCTCTCGACGGTGACGCAGCAAAGTGTCCATATCAGAAGGCCAGAAGAGGTACCAGAGGAGATTGGGGAAGCATTCGAACGCTTCAGCAGCCTGCGCCAGCGCCCGGTTGCCGTCGAGATACCGTCGGACGTTCAGGGTCAGGAAGCGGAGATAGCGATTCCGGGGCCGGTTCGAGGAGCGACTCGGTCAGCAGATCCGGCCGCGGTCGAGGCTGCTGCGGAGGTATTGTTGGCGGGTGGGCGAGTGGGGGTGATGGCGGGGACAGGCGTACACCGCTCGGGAGCGGGCCGGGAGCTCACGCGCCTGGCGGAACGTCTGGGTGCGCCGGTATTCACCACGGCGAACGGCAAGGGCGCAATCGCCGAAGATCACCCATTGAGCCTGGGCATGTACGGCGGCGAGTACAACTTTCCGCCTGGCGGGCTGGAAGATCCGCGCCAGACGTTCGCCAACAGCCTGGACGTTCTCCTGGTCGCCGGCTCCAGCCTTTCCTATTTCAGGGCGAAGTCGCAGGGCCTGCGACAGCCGCCGCAGTTGATTCATCTGGATATTGATGTCGCGCCAATGGACAGATGGTATGAAGCGACGGTGCGATTGGTAGGCGACGCGAGGACGGTACTGGAGCAACTCAACGGCGCGCTGGAGAACAAAAGGAACTCTGACAGGACGGTAAACGACATTGAGCAAGACTTCGCCGCGGAGGTGCGGGCGGTCCGGGAGCGGATCAGGAAGTACAAACGGAAGACGATGCCGAACGAGACAAATATTATGGAGTCGATCCGGGCTGCGACGGCCCGGGACGCGGTCTTTGTCGGCGACGTTGGGGTCTGCAACCATCGCGGGGCTAACTACTGTCTGGAGATTTACGAAGAGCGGAGTTACCTCATTCCTGCATGGGGCGGTCTGGGATTTGGCCTGCCGGCTGCCGCCGGCGCGAAGGCAGGCGTCCCGGAACGGCAGGTGATCTGCATTACCGGCGACGGCGGATTCCAGTTCAATATTCAGGAATTGGGGACCTGTGTGCAGTATGGGCTGCGACCTGTCGTCATTGTTTTTAACGACGATGCCTGGGGGCTGCTGCGTTACTACCAGAAGAATCGAGGGGGAGGGCGCTATATTGCCAGCGACTTGCGGAACCCGGATTTCACCAGGATGGCTGAGGCCTATGGTGCCCGCGGTGAGCAGGTTAAATCCCTGCCTGAATTGGTCGAGGCGTTGGAACGGGCGCTGTTGGCGGAGTCAATTACGGTGATCGACGTGAAGACGCCTGAGGGATTCGCCAACTTCAGATAGGGTGGATGGGATGCAGGAGTCAAAGAAAGTTCTCGCCAACCCATCCGGCGACCTGCCATTGACCAGGAAGGGGAGGGACAGACGCACATGCAAGGGAAACTGACCTGCGGGCTAATCGGGCTGTCTCAGGGCTGGTATGCCGATCTGTTTGCGACCGAACTACAGGCGATGAAGGATGTCGACCTGGTTGGCGTTTGCGATCTGGGCAAGAGCCGGGCGTATGTTGATGAGTGCATTGGTATGGGCGCGGAGGAGTTTGCGGCCAAGTTTGAGGCGTCGCTCTACCACGATCCTGCTGACTTGCTCGGACAGAATCTCGACTTTGTTGTGGTTGCAAGTGAAATTGGGGAGCACTGCAAAAACAGCTGCCAGGCGATGGAAGCAGGAGCGCATGTCTTTGCCTGCAAGCCGTTCAGTTTCATTGGCGACGAGGTGCGCCGGGCAAAGGAGGTTGCCCAGCGCAACAGCCGAATTGTAATGCCGGCAGTCCCTTCACGATTTGAGGACGGCCTGATCGAAGCGGTACGCCGCGTGCAGGCGGGAGATATCGGCAGGCCGCTTACGGCGCGGGTCTTTGTCAATCATGTGGCGATGACCAGCCCCGCGTGGCAGCGGGACACGTCGAAGAGCGGCGGGCCGCTGGGTGAATTCGGCACGTACGGGTTCGATATCGTGCGCTGGGCCCTGGGCGGGGAACCGGTGGAGGTCTTTGCGTACGGCGAGAATTTCATGCACCGGGACGAGATCGAAAGCTGGGACAATGTGAAGGCGCTGCTTCAGTTCGACAACGGTTCGCTGGGCAGTGTGCACATTTGCACTTCGATCAGCTGGGAATATCCGTTCTTCGATCTGGAGGTTGTGGGAGAGAAGGGTTGCGTACGAACCGACTATCACAACTATCCGGTCGTGACGCAAGGTACGGCATCTGCGCAGCTGGCGCCAATCCGTTACGCGCCGATGAACCAGCTTGAGATCGCGCACTTTGTGAAGGCAGTGCGGGGGG
>JAPPKT010000419.1 GCA_028819675.1 Caldilineaceae bacterium
TCCTGTCAGCAGTCTACAGAAACAGCTGGATCGACAACATCAGCCGTGGCATCACACTTATGGGCGTGTCAGTGCCCTCCTTCTGGTTGGGGCTCCTCCTGATCTACGTCCTGTTTTACCTGTTGCGGATATTTCCGCCGCCAAGCGGCCGCATCGGTCTGCTCGTCTCACCGCCGGATCGAATCACTGGCCTCTACCTTGTCGATAGTCTGCTCACCGGCAACTGGAAGGCCTTCAGTTCGAGCGCACAACATCTGGCCCTGCCCGTCATCACCCAGGCCCTGGTTACCCTCGCGCCCATCACTCGCCTGATGCGCTCGTCGATGTTGGAAGTCCTTGGGTCCGAGTTCATTCAGGCAGCCCGCGCCAACGGCGTGCCTGATCGGCAGATCTACTTCCGCGACGCCTTGCGCAACGCCCTTCTCGCCCCCCTGACCTTCGTCGCACTCGTCTACGGCAACCTGTTGGGCGGCAGCGTTGTGCTCGAGAGAATATTTTCCTGGCCAGGCATTGGACGCTACGCGCTCGAATCGATCGTCGTTAAAGATTACAACGCTGTACAGGGCTTTGTCCTTCTCGCCGCCGTTCTATACGTCCTTGTGTTCCTGATCGTAGACATCCTTTACTTTGTCATCGATCCGAGAATCACCGCCTAGCCTATCTGCCATGAGTGCAGGCGATCTTCTGCCTGCAGGGCGCCCGCACCATTCCGCAGAAACAAGATTGAACTGGATTACCAGAGACTGAGACATGAGAGCACAGGGAACACCACTGCAACTGGGCTTGGATGCAGAACTGCCCCCGGGCCTGCAGCGATTCCTCTACCAGCTGCGCCGCAACTGGTCGACGATGGTGGGGATCGCCATTATCCTGTTCTTCGTCCTGGTAGCGATCTTCGCGCCGGTGCTGGCGACCCACGATCCCGTCGTCACCAACCTGGAAGAGCAGTTCGAGCCGCCCAGCGCCAGGCACTTCTTCGGTACCGACGAGGTCGGCTGGGACATCTATTCCCGCGTTATCTACGCCACGCGCGTCGATTTCTTAATCGCCATCGCCTCTGTCCTCATGGCGATTGCCATCGGCGTGCCCTTAGGTGGGTTAGCCGGTTACTTTAGCGGAAGATTCGACGACATCCTCATGCGTATCCTTGACGCCTTCCAGGCCTTTCCTCCTCTTATTCTGGCGATGGCTGTTGTTGCAGCGCTGGGGAGAAGCATCTGGCTCGTCATCGCCGTAATCGCCTTTATCAACTTTCCTTCTTACTTGCGCGTCGTTCGCGCCGAAATGAAGAGCAAGAAGGAAAGCTTCTATGCTGAGGCCGCCCGCTCCGTGGGCAACCCGTCCCACCGGCTCATCTTTAGACATCTGATCCCCAACTGCCTCGACCCCGTGCTTGCCCAGGCTCCCCTCAACGCCGGCTGGGCTATTCTGGTTGCCGCCAGCCTCAGCTTCATCGGCCTCGGCGTGCCCATACCGACCCCCGAGTGGGGATCGATGATAAACGATGGGGTCGGGGGCATCGTCAGCGGCGAATGGTGGATCTCTTTCTTCCCCGGGCTCGCCGCCATGCTTGCCGTCCTCGGCTTCAACCTGCTATCGGAGGGATTGAGAGACATCTTCGATCCCAAACGGATGGAAACCTGACAGATGCTGGAAGCACACAGGCCCAACACGCTCCTCGACGTCAGAGGCCTCCATACCTACTTCTATACCTATGAGGGTATCGTCAGGGCCGTCAACAGCGTCTCCTACAGGCTGAATCGCGGCGAAATCACCGGGCTGGTCGGCGAAAGCGGGTCGGGCAAATCTGTGACCGCACAGTCGATCATCCAGCTCGTCAAGGCCCCCGGCAAAATCGTGAGCGGCGAGGTCTGGCTCGATGGCGAGGACCTGATGTCTCTCAGCCAGGCTGAAATGCAAGAGGTGCGCGGACGTAGAATCTCCATGATCTTCCAGGAACCCCGCGCCGCCCTCAATCCCCTCTTTACCGTCGGCGACCAGATTAGCCGCGTGATTCAGCTGCGTGAGAACTGCTCGCGCAACGTCGCTGAGAACCACGCAATCGAAATGATGCGCGCCGTTGAAATCGCCGACCCTGAGCGCCGCGCCCGCGCCTACCCACATGAACTCTCCGGCGGCATGTGCCAGCGCGTCATGGTCGCCATGGCCCTGAGCGCCAATCCACTGCTCCTGATCGCCGATGAACCGACAACAGGTCTTGACGTTACCGTGCAGGCTCAGGTGCTGGACCTGATTCGCACACGCGTCAGATCGGCCGGCTCCGCCTGCCTGTTCATCACGCACGACCTGGGCGTCGTCGCCGAACTGTGCGAACGCGTAATCGTCATGTACGCCGGCCGCGTCGTCGAACAGGGTCCCGTGGCCGAGATTTTCACCAATCCCCGCCACCCTTACACACAAGGGCTTATCGCTTCCACGTTACGCGTAGACATTGACAAACCGATCTCCACTATTCCCGGCACGGTACCGGATGCCGTGCATCTGCCCAGCGGCTGCACATTTCACCCCAGATGCCCCTTTGCCGAGGAGCTCTGCTGGCATGAAGAACCCCCGATGGTCGAAGCAGGACATGACCATTCAACACGCTGCCATATCGTCTCCGGACGGATAGAAAAGGAAATGCTGGAAGAAGCCTGGGAACTGGAGGCGGCCTGACCTGGTCCTGGCAAACTCGCACTGAATCGGGTCCATCGCTCCCATACGGACCCGGAGAACAGATATGTCACTTGCCAACAACGATTCATTCATTCGAATCCGTAACCTGCGCAAAGATTTCCCGATTCGGGTCAGCATGTTTTCCCGTGTCCGGCTGCGCGCTGTTGACGACATATCATTCGATATCCCCAGAGGCTCTACAATGGGCCTGGTCGGCGAGAGTGGTTGCGGCAAGACCACCGCCGGCCGCTGTCTTTTGCGGCTGATCGAACCCACTTCCGGCGAAGTCTGGATGGGCGAGCAGAACCTGACCGACCTGAAAAGCGAGCAAGTCGCAAAAATGCGCGGCCGCATGCAAATGGTCTTCCAGGATCCCGGTGGCTCGCTCACACCGCGCATGACGGTCGGCGCCATCCTCCGCGAACCGCTGGACCTGCACACCAACCTGAACGCACACGAAAAGGACCAGCGCGTCCGCGAACTACTCTCCCAGGTCGGGCTTCAACCCGATCATCTCTCACGCTACCCCCATCAGTTCAGCGGCGGCCAGCAGCAGCGCATCGGGGTCGCCCGCGCCATCGCTACCCATCCCGACTTCATCGTGCTCGACGAACCAACTTCTGCTCTCGATGTCTCTGTACGCGGCCAGATCCTGCGCCTGCTAACCAGGCTGCAGGAGGAGCTGGGTCTCACCTACCTGTTCATTTCCCACGATCTGAGCGTCATCAAGCATACCTGCACTCAGGTAGCGGTGATGTACCTGGGCCGCATCGTGGAAACTGGCAGCACCGATGAGATCTTCGACTCACCTGCACATCCCTACACACAGGCCCTGCTCTCCGCGGTCCCGATTCCAGACCCCTCGCAACGTGGCAAAGAGCGCCTGAAGTTGCCTGGTGAAGTGCCCAGCCCCATCGACCTGCCGCCCGGGTGCCGCCTGTACTCACGCTGCCCGTATCGCCGCGACGCCTGTTTGCAGCCTGGCCCACCCCTGTTTCACATTGCCAACACACACAGCGCCGCCTGTATCCTGGTCGAAAACATTGATGTCAATCGTGAAGAGAATGCCCTTTCCGCCTACTCGCAGCCTGCCTAGACGCCCAGGGGCAACGCCGTGTACCGCGTTCCTTGGTCAGAGCCTCAGCAAAGACCTTTGGCATCGTAGAGCCGTCCAACTGCAGCATCCTGAGCCAGCAATCAGGAACTGATACTGGAAACCGACATTCACTGTGGACCGCGAGCTGGCGCCTCCCACACACTTCCCGCCAAAAGGAGTTTGCAGACATGCAAAGCAAAAAGATGTCGCACCGATTCACGATGGTGACCGTTGTCAGCCTTCTCTGTCTGGCCTTGTTGGCCGCCTGTGCCCCCGCGGCCACCCCCGCTGGCAGCGACCAACCGGCCGACACCGCCGCCGTCGACACGTCCGACTTGACAGGCCGCGAATTGGCCTTGGCAACAGCCACCGAAGAAGATCGAACACTCATCGTCGCCGTAAGCCAGGATCTCTCCACGCTCGACTGGGACGCATCCGGCGCCTTCCCGCGTATGACCGAAACGCAGGTGAATGTCCTGGGCAGCTGGGCGCAGCCGGCAATCATCGAGCTCGAGGACGGCAGCATGGTCGGCGATGCGCTCAACTTTGAGCCTATGCTGGCCGATACAATGGTGATTTCCATGGATGGCACGCAATGGACCTTCCAGCTGCCTGAGGGCATGAAGCACTACCCCTCCGGCAATGAGATCACTGCGAACGATTACCTCTACTACAAGGATCGCCGCGGTAACATGCGCGTCCCGCCCTCACTCGATCGGCTGGTCCGTTTGGCCACCGAGGAAGATCCGCTCAAGGGTTTTGAGGTGCTCGACGACTACACCTTCCGCTTCAACGCATCCGATTGGACGCCAATTTTGCGGCCCTTCATGAGCTGCTGCCAGTTCGGCTACATTATCGACAGCCAGGCATACATGGATGCCGGTGAAGCAGAAGGCGACAAGTGGGGCCAGGAGTACGCCAAGACCAACATGCCCAGCAGCGGCCCCTACTACATCCACGAGCGCATACCAAACGAGCTCATGGAGTTCCGCACCAACCCCAACTGGCAGGGCAAGGAACCCTACTTTAACCGTATACTCTTTACCGTAGTTCCCGAGTCTGCTGACCGCGTTCTCCTGCTGAAGGCCGGCGAGGTCGACATGGCCCAGGACCTCTCCGCCAAAGAGATCAATGACCTCCGCAGCGACGACACCGTCCAGGTGAAGCAAGTGCGCATCGGCGACATGATCGTCATGCCGATCAACCACAACTCCGAACCCTTCAACAACAAACTCGTCCGCCAGGCCGTCGCCTACCTGATTCCCTATGACGATATTATCGATAGCGTCTGGTTTGGCAGCGCCGAGCGCAGTTTTGGACCTGTTCCCTCCATGGTACCGGGCTTCGACCACAGCTACTGGCCCTACGACCTCCCCGAAGAGGAGGCCATCGCCAAGGCCAAAGAGCTCTTGGCCGAAGCTGGCTACGCAGATGGCCTGGAGTTCGATCTGAACATCGACTTGGGCACGCCCGAACAGGCCAGCATGGCCAAGATCATTCAGAGCGCGCTCGCACAAGCCGGCATCACCGTTAACATCAATCCCATGCCGCGCGCCGCCTATCAGGAAGGCAAGAATCAGGGCACCCATACCTCTGCGCTGGACACGCTCTTCCCCTGGGTCGCCGAACCCGGCTACTTCATGGACATTCTGTTGGGATGCGCCTCCTACGGCAATCGCTACAGCGGAATCTGCCTCGAAGAAGCCGATGACCTGATCCGCCAGGCCGGCACGACCGTCGACGAAGACGAGCGCTTTGAGCTGTACAGCCAGGCCCAGCGCCTCCACATCGACAACGCGTCCTGGATCTGGCTCGGCGCCCGCTACTTTAATCTGGCCATCGCTTCCGATATCGCCGGCTATGTCGCCTTCCCGGACACTCGCACACGTTACTGGCATCTATATCGCGATTCCGAATAGCTGGTCAGCCAGGCTGCAACTGTGCAAGGCCCTCACATCGTCCGGGCGCTTCTGCTGAGCAAAGTTGCCGTCTGACCCGCATGGCACCGCATGGGAACGACAGTTAACGCGTCCTCCCAGCCGCTTGCCCAATACGCAGTGCATATGGACTGACCCACGATTCGACAGTGCCGGGGACTACGCAGGCAAAATTCGCCAATGTGCGACTGGATAGCTGGAGTCTCCGGCACTGTCCTGTAATGAGCTAAGCCTCCGCATCCCTACGAGGTTTTCGGGACTGTGGTTCCAGAAAAACTTAGCCAGCGCTACATATTCGCCTTCTGGTATCCGCTGGCCCTGAGTTGGCTGATGATGAGCATCGCCGACCCTGTCGTAAGTGCAGGCATTACCCGTCTGCCCCGACCGGAGCTTGAGTTGGCTGCCTTCGGCGTCGCACAACCAATTGCCATCCTTATGGAAAGTCCCATCATCTACATGCTGGGCACAGGGGTGGCCCTGGTTCGCAACCGCGCCATGTACCAGCTGGTTTGGCGCTTCATGCTCCACCTGTCGATCCTGATGACCGTAGCCAGCGCACTGCTCTTTTTCACACCGGCCTACCATGTCATGACCCGCACGCTCTTTGGCCTCTCCGAGGAAGTAGCGGCAGCCGCCCGGCCCGCCATGCAGCTTCTCCTGCTCTGGCCCGCCGCCATCGGTCTGCGCCGCTTCCTGCAAGGTGTCCTCATCAGACATGGCTACACGCGCCATATCACCTGGGGAACGATGTTCCGGTTAGCCACATTGACCGTCACCATGGCCGTCGGCGCCTGGTTTGGAGGCCTGCCCGGCGCCGCGCTCGGCGGTCTGGCTATGGTACTCAGCGTAATCGTCGAGGCACTTGTGATCGCCTGGTGGGCCCGGCCAATTGTACGGACCCACATCTTTGGCAAAGAGGAATCTCCGGATGAGCGCCAGCCCGATATGACATATGCCGGGATGTGGCGCTTTTACCTTCCGCTCGCCGCAACCGACGTCATGCGCGTCATCTCCCGCCCGCTTGTCGTCGCTGGCATAGCCCGCTCTGCCATGCCAGCCGCATCTCTGGCCGCCTTCCCCGTCGCCTTTGGACTGGGAATGTTCTTCTCCAGCCCCATGCGCGCCTCCCACGAGGTGGTGATCGCCCTCCTCAAGGACGAACGTACCTACAAAGCCTTGCGGCGCTTCGTAGTCATGTCCGGCGCATTTCTGAGCCTCGCCATGGCACTGCTCGTCTTCACCCCCTTGGACCACTTTTACTTCACCGTCCTATTGGGTGTGCCGGCCGAGATCGAGCCGCTGGCAGCGCTCGGCGCCCAGTTCATGGTACCGATCACCTTCCTGATGGCCTGGCAAAACCTCTATCGCGGCCGCCTCATGAAGCGCCATGATACCCGCTTCATTCAGCTTGGCATGGCAGTCAACCTGGTCTGCATGCTACTGGCACTGACAATCGGCGTCTCGGTCGGGCTGGCCTCCGGCATCGTCGTCGGCACTGCATCGGTCATCCTTGCCCATACCGTGGAGGTCGCCGTTCTGAACGCGGCCAGCCGGCCGACAGACACCTTGTCGGACCTGCAGCCGACCAGCGCGCACTAGCCCATCCTGTTGCTCTTGATGATTCTCCACGCGACACTGAACACAAAGGAGTATATAAAATGGCAAACTTCGAACTCGCAGGCCTGAGCGCCGCTCCGGGTGAAGTCGTAAAGGGTCACCTCGGCCATGTCACGCTGGCCGACGGCAACAAAGTGGGCGTACCGGTTGTAATCGTAAACGGCGTCGAGGATGGCCCCACACTGGTCGTCACCGCCTCCATCCACGGCACCGAAATCAACGGCACCGGCGCCCTCCTCAAGACCGTGC
>JAPPKT010000563.1 GCA_028819675.1 Caldilineaceae bacterium
AGCCATCTGCACTTTTTGCACACGCCACGTTGCCGGAAAGTCCAGCTCGATTTCCTCGTCTCCATACCATGCCTGCCAGAGGACCTTCATCTACTCACTCTCCCCTCAGATTGCGGAAAGTACGGGAAGGGGCGCAGCCCATACTCTCCTGGTTTTGAAGCCGGCCTGCTTGTGGAAGTTGATTCCTTTAGAAATCCGGATGTTCGGTAAGACTGGACCAGGCAGAAGGGTGGTCCTCGCCTGTTCTAACGCAATACACGATCCAGCAGGAGCGCTCGTATTGCAGAGGCCCGTCAGCCCTGCAAGAGATGGGGCGTGTGTTCCACCATATAAGGCTTGACCATTTCAAGACTCTGCGCCAATACATCAACAGCCGCATCGATCTCACGCGCGGTCATCGGTGTGGAGATTGTGAACTGGCCTCTGGGGGCACTGAATATGCCCCGGTTCATCATCTCCATGTGCAGAAGTTTAGGCAGGGTCCGTGCGGCCTCCTGCGCGGCGACCGCGTCCCGCGCCGTTCTGATTTCGCCTTCACTCCAGTGGATGGGGATGATCGAACCCAGACCCGCGGCGCGCGCCTTTACCCCGGCCGTCTGAAATGCCCGATTGAACCCGTCTTTCAGCCGCTGGCCCAGTTCGTTGATCTGCGCCACCTCCCCGGCCCCATAGGCCTTCATCGTCGCCAGACCCGCGGCCATGGCGACGTTGTTGCCGTTAAAAGTGCCGTTGTGCGGGATCGTTTGGGGGTGTGTCGGGTCAAAGGGCGCCATAATCTCCTGCCTTCCCCCAAACGCGCCCAGGGGCAACCCACCCCCAATGAACTTGGCTACCGACGTCAGATCGGGTATCACGCCGACAGCGGACTGAATGCCTCCTACATCCAGTCGAAATGTCAGGATTTCATCAAAAATCAGCAGAACGTCGTACGTATCTGCCAGCTGCCTGACGCCTCGCAGGTATCCCGGTTGCGGTTCAACACCGCCGCCGGATCCGAGGACAGGTTCGAGGATGATAGCGGCGAGATCGCCGCTGTGGGCGCGCAGGAGATCCTCCAGCGCATCAAGATCATTGAAAGGCACTACCTGCATCCCTTCCATTACCGCCGCGGGCACGCCCCTGGTGGTTAGCCTTCGTCGCGGCAGACCTTCCTCTGCGGTATCGGGCTTTACGTTTACCTGCACATAGTCATGGGAGCCATGGTAGCCGCCATCCATCTTGACGATGATATCTTTGCCTGTGAATGCCCGGGCGGCGCGCATCGCCAGGTGCGTTGCTTCGGTGCCGGAATTGCAGTAGCGCACGCTCTCCAGGCTGGGCACGCGGCTGCACAGCATTTCGGCATGTTCAACGGTCACTTCGGCGGCGGAACCGAGAACGGTGCCCCTTGCTGCCTGTTCCTGGATTGCGCTGACCGTGGCCGGGTGTGCATGCCCATGGATCAGAGAGGTATAGTTGTTGAGGAAATCAATGTACCTGTTTTCGTCCAGATCATAGAGATAGCACCCTTCGCCGCGCACCATGTATGCTGGATAGGGGGTGTAGTATGAGGATGCCCTGGTGTCCCCCCCGGGCAGCGAATTTTTGGCGCGCGCGTCCCACTTGCCGGATCCTTGCGTGCGCTGCTTGAACGTTTCTATGATCGTGTTAGCGGCGTCCTGGTCTGCGTTTGAACTCACAACAGGCCTCCATGTGGGCGGCGTTCAGGCGCCGACCTGATGTCGCATCGAGTTCAACAGATGGGTCAGGCGCCCCGTGCTTTCCGAGAACTGAACGGAGGGCCGTAAGGCGCAGAGAGCAACGATACGCCCTGCCTGGCGCCTTGTTCCCTTGCCAATAAGTGCGTGAGCGAGACGGTCAGAGCTTAGCGACCGGCTGATGCGGCGTGGTCACCCGTTTTCATTGCGAGGATGACCGGCCAGGTTTTCGACGTGCAGGGGCGGCAGTTCGTCGGCGGGCTCGAACCCGAAAACCTGACCGAAGAATGCCAGCTCCGTCTGGTGAACGCGGACGTTCGTCTCGAAGAAACGGAACCCGTGCGCCTCGCCTTCGAATTCGATATGCACCACCGGCACACCCTGGGCGCGCAGGGCATCGGCAACAAAACTGGACTGATTGGGCGGCACGATCTTATCTTCCAGCCCTTGAAATATGAGCAACGGCGCGTTGATTTCGCCGGCGCGATGAATCGGTGAGCGCTCCTGATAGAGAGCCCTCTGCTCGGGATAGGGCCCGATCAGGGTGCTGGCGTAGTGGGCTTCGAACTTATGCGTTTCCTGGTCAAAGAATTCAAGGTCGCTGATACCGTAGTGGCTTGAGCCGGCCTTGAACTCGTCGCGGAAGGCAAGTGCGGCAAAGGTGGTGTAGCCGCCCGCGCTGCCGCCGCGCACGATGGTTCGCTCTCCATCTGCAAGCCCCTGTTCCACCAGATAGCGTGCGCCGTTGACGGCATCATCGACGTCAACGACACCCCACTCTCCCCGCAGCCGATTCCGATATTCGCGCCCGTAGCCCGCGCTGCCGCCGTAGTTGCTTTCCAAGACGGCGAAACCGCGGCTGGTGTAGAACTGCACGCCCATGTCGAGCGCGTGTTTGATCGAGCCGGTCGGCCCGCCGTGCGCGATGACGATCAGGGGCGGGAGCTCACCTGGGGGCGCTTCGAAATCGGGGTTGTGCGGCGGATGGTAAAACCCATGGGCCTGGAGGCCATTTTCGGTTGGATAGGAGATGTGCGTGCTCGGAGAGATATACGCCTCGGCGACAGCATCCTGCACCGAACTTGCCAGGCAGGTGTATTCGCCGCTGCTCAGGTCCATCTTAAACAGTGAACGCGGTGTGCTGGGCGATGCGGCCACGACGAAAGCGTGATCACCGACCACCTCCAGATGGATAATGTAGGTGAAATCGGTGTTGATCTTCTCGCGTGCGCCTGTCTCCGTATCGATCTGTCCGAGATGCCAGGAGCCGTTCTCATTGTAGGCGGCCAGAACCCGGGACGGCGTGAGAATACGGTACATCGTCTTGCCGATATTCCAGTAGGGGTTGCCCAGCTCCGCCTCCATCGGAGACACGGCCGCAGTCTCGCCGTCTTGCCAGCGATAGAGGTTCCACCAGTTTGAACGATCGGAGCAGAAGTAGAGCTCGCCGCCGGGAGACCAGCGGGGATCGGTAACGCTCTCCTCCTGTTCCGGGACAATCTGCTGAACGTTGGTCAGGTTGCCGTCCTCGGCCACATCCGCGGCCCAGAGGCTGCTTGAAAAGAAGGGCATGTTGGGATGGTTCCAGGCGACCCAGGCCAGTTTGCGGCCATCCTCGCTCAGAACGGGGAAAGCGACGAAGTCGGTTTGGTCGAACAGGACGGTGCCAAACTCGTCGCCGTCGAGATTGACGGCAGCGAGGGTGTGTTTGGGTTCGCCTGTGGGCGTGTGATCTTCCCGGATGCAGATCAGCCGGTTGCGCCTGTGGTCGATGACCAGGTCGGCATAGCGCATATCACCGGCGGCTGTGATGGGCTGTGGCGATTCGCCGGGGAGGTGGCGATAGAGGCGGTCGTCGGGGAAGTTCGAGAAGTAGATTACGCCGTCTTTGACGGCAAAACAGCTGCCGCCGTATTCGTAGACCCGCGTACGCGCGTCGAAAGCTGCGGGCGTCAGCTGCTCGAAATGTCCATCCCCTTGCAGACGAGCGACGGCACTGCGGCCGCCCTGTTCAGGGAGACGTAAAAGAATATAAAGATCTTCATTCGCCGTATAGAGTTGGTTGATCCAATGCTGAGAACTGGAAGCAACCAGTTCGGCGCTGATTGGAGAACGCCAACTCCCATACGGCGCGCTTCTCTTCTGCGCCATGCCTTCCGCTCGAGGTTATTTAACGGCCTTCGTAATCCGCTAAACGCTGGCAAGCTCACGTCTTCTAAAGAGATGCAGCGCAGATGGATACCTGTACGTTCTGGCAGTCAGGAACATCCCAGCGTCCAGGTATCGTGTTGACCAAACCGGGCGACAAGGTACGGAGATAGCGTCAGAATAGTAGCATATGTTTTTGCGGGTTGCAATGCGCTGGAATTCGGTTCGGCAGCCAGGAGGCAGTCAGAAAGTCGTCCCTATTTGAGACTACGCAGAGAGATATTCGCCGGGGATGCGTGAACGCGCGTACTCACGGTTGGCGTCGCGGTTGGTAAGGACTTAGGGAATCTCGCCTTCTTTCGCGAGATTCACAAGCTCATGACCCCGTGGGGGCTATCCCTTCGTATTATAGCACCCTACTGACCGCTGAATTCGAGATATTCACCGGGGATGCGCGAACGGGAGTACTCCCGGCTGGCGTCGCGGTTGGTAAGGACATCGGGAATCTCGCCCTCCCAGTAGGCGGGGGGCTTGTCCCAAACGTCGTCGCGCCGCCGGTGCCAGGCGAGGATGAGCGTCCGGCGCTCGTCGGTCAGGTTGCGGCGCGCTGAGTGCAGCAGACGGGCGTCCGCCAGCACAAAGGAACGGGCGCGCACGCAGACGTCGACCTGGTCGGGATGGTCACCGAACATGACGGGGTGATCCTCTTCGATGTAGCGCGCGCCCTGTTCGTGGGCGGGCACCAGCTCATCATGCAGCAAGATACGCTTGCGGTGAGTGCCGGGAATGACCTTGAGGCAGCCGTTCTCGACGCTGGTATCGCTGAGATAGTAGGAGACGAATATCTGCTGCGGCCAGGGCGTGACGCTGATCGGGTCCTCCCAGCTCCCCCAGTCCTGGTGCCAGTAGAGCGCCGGTTCGCCCGGGTCTTTGGTCAGGATGATGATGCCGCCGGTGCTCTCGAAGTCGCCGAATCCCATATCTTCGAGCGCCTGCCGCGCCGGCTGCCATTCCAGGAGCCTCCTGATGACGTCGTTCTCCTCACCGCGTACATCGACGTGCTGGCCCTGATACCTGACGTCGGGCGGGGGCACGTGGGCGGCGATGAGACGCTCGGACTCTTCACGCAGCTCCTGCAGAAACTCCTCGGTGAGGATATCGTCAACGAAGCAGTAGCCGTCCTGCAGCATCTGTTCCCTTTTTGCCAGGGCGATTTCGGGTTGCATGGTTTCCTCCAGACATGCAGAAACCGGCGACGGTTATAGCCGCTCCGGATCGAGCGCGCCGTCGCCGAAGATCAGCGAGTACTCATGGTTGTGGGTGTCGACGGTGGCAGCATCCATGTAACAGACGCTGAAAGCGCGGCGGGCAATGGCGGTACTATTTACGCCGGAGCTGTGCGGCAGATAGTTGTGCAGCAGCACCGCTTCGCCAGCCTCCATTTCGAGCGGGACCGTCTCGGCTTCCGCCACCAGGGCCTGGGCCTGGTCGTCGGTCATAAAGCCGGAGACATGAGAGGGGTTGATCAGAGTGTGATGGCGGCGGGGAGCGATATGGACGCAGCCGTTGGCGACGGTGGCCGGGTCGAGCGCGGTCCAGATAGTGATCAGGGGATCGCGGTCGAAGTAGGTCCAGCGGTCCTGGTGCCAGACAAGGTGGGTGCCGCCGACGGACTGCCCCGCTTGCCCGCCGCCGTCCGCGGGGTCGGCCGCGGGCTTGTTCATGAACATGGCGCGCATACAGGAGACCGGCGTGTCTGCGCCGTATACCATGCTGCAGATGTGGCGGAAGAGCGGCTTCTGCATATAGCGCAGGAAGAGCGGGTCGAACTCGAGGTCCTGGATTTTGCGATAGTGCAGCGTCGCCCCCTTGTGCCCTTTCCCCCCGGGGCCGGGTGCATCGGTCTTGCCGGGGATGCGGTCCAGCTGCATCATCATGCGGCTGTAGTCGACCGGCGCAGTACCGAGCATGATTTCGTCCATGCGCTGCTGTATCGCGGCCAGTTCATCGCCGGTCATACAGTGCCCCAGGCGCAGGTAGCCTTCCCGTTCAAATTCCTGCCACTGGGCGTGGCTCAGTTCTTCCAGCATTGAAATTTCTCCAGTTTCAGCGCGCGCATACGGCGCGGCGGTTGCGCTAGATCTCCGCGGCCGATCGCTAGTCGACCTGGTAGCCTTCCAGGTCGCCGATGTTGTCGACCACCTTGGTCACGGCGTCCAGGACCTGCTCCATCTGGTCGGGGCCGTTGGGGGCGGAGAGATGCGGCTGCAGGAAGTTGAACTCCTGGTCGACCAGTTTTTCGGTAACGGGCAGCGAGCCGATCGAGTAGTCGGCCTCGCCGGTGTAGTGGGGGCACTGGAAGGGGCAGCCGTGCCCGTACACGTTCTTCTCCTGAAAGAGGGTGCGATGATGGATCGGCCCGGAAGGCATCGGCTTGCCGCCGGGATGGAAGAGGAAGTTGGCGCTGTTGACGTAGGTGAGGGCGGTTACGCCTTCGGCGTTGATCGCCTTGACGAAGACCTCCCTGGGCACGCCCAGCTCTTCCTCGTTGTAGAGGCTGGAATACATGTGGTAGACATGCTTGACCCCGGGCTCGACGTAGGGCGGCGAAATCCCCTTGACCTTGCTCAGCTCCTGGGTGAGGAGATCGCAGTTGGCGATACGGGCATCGTTGGCCTCCTCGAAGGTCTCCAGCGCTTCGTAGGCCACAGTCATGGCGTAGCGGTCGATGCGGTGGTTGTCGCCGTAACCGCCGGTCGACGCGTACTTGAGCAGATCGGAATTGGTGAGGATCTTGGACAGGGTCGAGGGATGCTGCCCGCCCAGCGCACCGAGTTCGTAGTATTCACGGCTGTTTGTGGTCATGACTCCGCCGCTGGTGGCGGCGATCGGCTTGCCGGCAAAGCTGAAGCAGGTGATGTCGGCGATGCCGCCGACGATCTGGCCGTCGACATAGGCGCCGGTGGCCTGGGCG
Source organism: Caldilineaceae bacterium (assembly GCA_028819675.1). The sequence goes on from JAPPKT010000563.1 coordinate 6,820, forward strand.
GAGTCTTCGATGAGGACGATATCGTGTTCGCGGGCGATGGCGAGCAGCTCTTTGAGGTAGGCGGGATGGCCGTAGAGGTCGACGGCGATGATGGCCTTGGTGCGGTGGGTGATCTTGCGGCGCACGTCCTCCGGGTCGACGGTGTATGTTTTGGGATCGACGTCGGCGAAGATGGGGACGGCGTTGTTGTGCATGATGCAGCTTACGCTGGCGATCCAGGTGAAGGAGGGGACGATGACTTCGTCACCGGGGCCGGCCTGGGCGGCGACGAGGGCGGAGTTGAGGGCGACCTGGCCGGAGGAGACGGGCAGGGCGTATTCGACCTGCATCTTTGCGGCGAAGGCCTCGGAGAACTCATCCCAGTCGGCGGCCTTGCCGCTTTCCCACATCGGTGAACGGTGGTGGCCGGCGGAATGGGGCTCGGTGGTGACGGCCTTCTCGCCGCCGAGTAGGGCTAACTTGCTCATCGTGCAACTCCTGACTGGATTGGTTCGCGGCTCGCGGCGAGTAGGATCTGCTTTGTACTGTCCACGATACCACTGCGGTTGGGCAGGATATGGCGAAATGATTTCTATATTCAGACTTTGGCCAATTCCCCGAATTCTGGGTGACGGAGGCCTTCGAAACTAAGTGGGTGTGCCGCCAATCATAGCATACGGGGAAGGTAAGTCAACCGCTGTAATGAGCAACGAGCAACAATAGACAACGAGCGCTAATACGATTATACTTACCCCCGCGTTCCAGTGGAGAAGCA
>JAPPKT010000220.1 GCA_028819675.1 Caldilineaceae bacterium
TTACGCGTCACCCTCCCCGTCCCACCCTCAAACCCCCCGTAGGGGCAGGCCTTGTGCTTGCCCTCCCACCACCCCAAATCTGGACGAAATCCATCAGACCCATACCAGTTGACAGAAACGTGAGATTTCTGTATTTTCAATAGGCGGTGCCAACGTCAACATCCGCAGCCCAAGACCGCCCCCCGTCGTTCCCGTACCTGCGCAAAAGGCGCATACCTTCGAGGACATACCAATGGAACTCCAGACAAAGCAGCCGCCTGAACTGGAATTCAGCATGCCCGAAGTCGAAGAATCGCTCACCGCCTACCTCTCTGCTATCGGCGGCGCGATCATCGGCCTGCTTCTCACACTCCTGGTCTTGGCCATCTGGAACGGCGGCACCCTCAACTTTACCAACATCTCCAGGGTCAACGCCCTCGAAGCCGGCCTCACCGATGTCGCCGGCGACCTCGAAACCGTCAACACCAACGTCGACGCCCTCAGCGAACGCCTCATCCTCCTCGAACAGGAGGCCGGCGCCGTCGTCGCCCTCCAGAAGAGCCTCACTGACCTTGACGCCAGCCTGGCCGACCTCGACAGCACACTCAGCGCCCAGGGCATCCGGATCAGCGAACTCGACAGCGCAGTAAACGATCTCCAGGTCACCCGCCGCAACTTCGACCTCTTCACCGCCGCCCTCACAGACGCGCTCTCTCAGATGGAAGCCAGTGCTTCTGCGGCCCAATCAGATACCCAAGCCGCCTCACGCCAATCCCAGCCCGTCTCCTCCCGCCAAAACGATGACAGGGCTGCCGCCTCGACCCGTTCCAGCGCTTCGACCCGCCAAGCCGCCTCACAGCCGGTCGAACAAGCCCAACCCGCTCTCCCTTACCCTGAGCCCGCCTCCGTCCTGAGCGAAGACGTCGCGCCCGATGCCCTCCTCGTCTACCTCTTCCTCGACGTCAACGCCGACGGCCTCTTCGACTCCGACGAAAACCTCATCGCCGGCGCCACTGTCACCCTCACCTCCCCGGACGGCAGAACAGTTGCCGCCGAAAACGACGTCGGCTCCGCCGGTACTCGCTTCGAAGAGCTGAACGCCGGCCAATACACCATCTCGGTCGAGGATGTGCAGGGCTACACCCTCGCCAGCCGGAGCAGCACCGCCGTCACCGTCGATCCCGACGCCGAGGCCGGCCGCATCGTCTACTTTGCCGTCGTAACCACCGTCGCCGACTGACCGGAAAAGCTTGACTTCCGGCCCTCGCCGCCTATTCCACAACTTCGTAAAATATCAGCAGAACATTGCCGTAACGGCGCCTGTCAAACTCGATCAATGTTTCGAGAGCGACCGGCGTCTCTTCGCGCGGATCAATCTGCACGATGACCACGCTCTCCGCCGCCAGCAGCGCCTCGCAGGCCTCCACCGCCAGCAGCGCCTTCTCCCACATCTCCTTGTACTGCGGCGGTGCGATATAGACCAGGTCAAACGGCTCGCCCTCAAACCTCGCCAAAAACTCGAAGCTGTCCCGCCTTGCAACCGTCGCCCGCTCCGCCACTCTGCAATGCGCCAGGTTCTGTAGAATAGTGCGCACCGCAGGTCGGCTCCGGTCAACAAACTGTACGTGCTCCGCACCACGGCTCAGCGCCTCGATGCCCACCGCACCCGTCCCACCGAACAGGTCCAGCACGTAACGTCCTTCGATCCAGTTCCCTAGAATCGAAAACAGCGCCTCCTTGGCCCGGTCCGTGATCGGACGCGTGCTGTCCCCCGGAACCGGCTGCAACCTGTGCCCCTTGGCGCTGCCCGATATAACCCGCATTTTCCCCAAAACCCGCAACTGAACTGCCGTATCTGTGCCGCCTGAGCATGACGGCGGCAATAGCATATCGCGCCACAAATTATAGTTGTAATCACGCGATTTCTGACAATTGCGCGATATCAGGCGCTGCGCTACAATGGCCTGCGTCGGGAAACAGAACTGAATAACAGGCTGACGCGCGACGAGAGAGACTTCGCAAACGAAGCGCCGAAGGGGCAAGCCTGCAGGACTACCCAGCCTGCCCGGTCACACTCTCAGGCAAAAGGATCGTCGCGATACGGCACCTTTGGAAAGCGCCGCTCAGCAGCATGCGAACGGCCACCGACGGGGCAATCGCACGCCGAACGGGCCAGTTGGGGAAAGCAGAAACGCTCCCGGGCCGCATCCCCACTACTGGACCGTGTGCGTCAATCTCTCAGGTCAAGGACAGAGGCAACGGGCACTCTTTTGAGATGCCCGTTTTTTCTTCCCAATTTGGGTCGGAGACCAGAGGAGAGAAACATGAACCCGCAATCCCACGCAGCCCAGTCCGGAGCCGCAGGCAATGGCCTCGGCCCTTCATCCAGGGCAAGCGATGCGCGGCAAAACGAGGATCCCGCCTCCAGCGCAAAAGGACCGGCGGCCCTGCTGCAACGCACCGATTCCTTTGTGCCCCGGCACCTGGGGCCCGACCACGAAGAACAGAAGGCGATGCTGCAAGTCGTCGGTGCCGCTTCGCTCGACCAGCTGATCGACCAGACCGTTCCGGCTCCCATTCGCTCCCAACGACCCCTCTCGCTGCCGGGACCGCGCCCGGAGTCCGACGTGCTCGACGAAATGGCCGCACTGGCCGGCCGTAACCAGCTCTTCCGCCCCTTCATCGGCATGGGCTACTACGACACCGTCACGCCCCCCGTCATCCTGCGCAACATCCTCGAAAACCCCGGCTGGTACACCCAATACACGCCCTACCAGGCCGAAATCGCACAGGGCCGCCTCGAAGCCCTCCTCAACTTCCAGACCATGGTCAGCGACCTCACCGCCCTCGACATCGCCAACGCCTCCCTCCTCGACGAAGCCACCGCCGCCGCCGAGGCCATGATGATGTGCAAACGCGCCCAGAAACGCGGCGCCGCAGCAGAAACCTTTTTCGTCTCCGAAAAATGCCATCCCCAGACCATCGACACCGTCAAAGTACGCGCCGAACCCCTCGGCTACCAGGTCGTCGTCGGCGACCACAAGCACTACCGCCCCGATTCCGATACCTTCGGCATCCTCCTGCAATACCCCGACACCGAGGGAACCATCAGCGACTACCGCGACCTCGTCGAAGAGGCCCACGCCGCCGGCGCCCTTGTCGTCGTCGCCACCGACCTCCTGGCCCTGACTCTTCTGACGCCCCCGGGCGATTGGGGCGCAGACATCGCCGTCGGCAGCGCCCAGCGCTTCGGCGTTCCCATGGGCTACGGCGGCCCCCACGCCGCCTTCATGGCCACCCGCGACCAGCTCAAACGGCAGATGCCCGGCCGCCTCGTCGGCGTCTCCCAGGACGCCCGCGGCAGAACGGCCCTCCGCCTCGCACTCCAGACCAGGGAACAACATATCCGCCGCGACAAAGCCACCAGCAACATCTGCACCGCACAGGTCCTGCTGGCGATCATGGCCTCCATGTACGCCGTCTACCACGGTCCCGGCGGCCTCAAGAAGATCGCCCGCCGCATCCAGCTTCTGACCTCAATTCTCGCCGCCGAGCTCGCAAAACTGGGTTACACCACTGCGCAATCTGACTCCGGTCCGCTCTTCGACACACTCAAGATCACGGGCGGTCCCCGTACCCAGGACGAGCTGGCCCGCGCCGCCGCGGCACACCGCTTCAATCTGCGCCTGTACGCCGACGGAGGAGTAGGTCTCTCCCTCGACGAAAAGACAACCGTCGCAGAGCTGGAGGCCCTCCTGGAGATCTTCGGCAAAGCCTCCCGCCCTGACGCCTCCCCGCCAGCACCGGATGGCCGCTCGACCTACGCCGGGTCCGAGATGGCCGCGCTGGCTGGCGCCATCGATCTCGAGCTCCCCGGACCCTTCGCCCGCACCAGCCCCTACCTCACCCATCCGATCTTCAACACCATGAAGTCGGAAACCCAGATGCTCCGTTACATCACCAAGCTGCAGAACCGCGACCTCTCCCTCGCCCACTCCATGATCCCCCTCGGCTCCTGCACCATGAAACTCAACGCCACCGCCGAAATGATCCCCGTCACCTGGCCCAACTTCGCCGGGATCCACCCCTTCGCACCGCTCGAGCAGACCCAGGGCTACCTCGAACTTTTTGACCGCCTCGCCCACGCCTTGGCCGAGATCACCGGCTTTGCCGCCGTCTCCCTCCAACCCAATGCCGGCTCACAAGGCGAGTACGCCGGCCTCCTCGTAATCCGCGCCCTGCACCGCAGTCGCGGCGAAGACCATCGCGACGTCTGCTTGATCCCCTCCTCCGCCCACGGCACCAACCCCGCCACCGCCGTCATGGTCGGCATGGAGGTCGTCGTCGTCCGCTGCGACGATGACGGCAACATCGATGTCGCCGACCTCAAGGCCAAAGCCGAGCAGCACAGCCAGAACCTCGCCGCCCTCATGGTCACCTATCCCAGCACCCACGGCGTCTTCGAAGAAGCCATCCAGGCAGCCTGCGACATTGTCCACCAGCACGGCGGCCAGGTCTACATGGACGGCGCCAACATGAACGCCCAGGTCGGTCTCTGCCGCCCCGGCGACATGGGCGCCGACGTCTGCCACCTCAACCTCCACAAGACCTTCTGCATCCCCCACGGCGGCGGCGGCCCCGGCATGGGACCAATCTGCGTCGCCCAACACCTCGCCCGCTTCCTCCCCGGCCACGCCGTCGTCCCCGGCGTCGGCGGCGAAAACGCCATCGGCGCAGTCTCAGCCGCGCCCTGGGGCAGCGCTGCCATCCTCCCCATCTCCTACGCCTACGTCGCCATGATGGGCGGGACCGGTCTCACCCAAGCCACCCGCATCGCCATCCTCAACGCCAACTACATCGCCGCCCGCCTCGAAAACGCCTACCCCGTCCTCTACCAGGGCGCCAACGGCCGCGTCGCCCACGAGTGCATCATCGACACCCGCTTCCTCAAAAACCACGGCCTCCAGGTCGACGACATCGCCAAGCGCCTCATCGACTTCGGCTTCCACGCCCCCACCATGTCCTTCCCCGTCGCCGGCACCCTCATGATCGAGCCCACTGAAAGCGAGTCCAAAGACGAGCTTGACCGCTTCTGCGACGCCATGCTGGCCATCCGTGAAGAAATCCAGGCCGTCCAGGACGGCCAAATCAGCGCCGAAGACTCCCCCCTCCACCACGCCCCCCACACCGCCGACCAGGTCACCGCCGCCCACTGGGACCGTCCCTACAGCCGCCAGATCGCCGCCTTCCCCGCCCCCTGGGTCAACGAAAACAAATTCTGGCCCGCCGTCGCCCGCATCGACAACACCTACGGCGACCGCAACCTCGTCTGCGCCTGCCCACCCCTCGAAACCTACGCCGAAAACCCGTAGGGGCACCCCTTGTGGGTGCCCTTTCCCGCCAACCCGCGCCTCCTCCCCCATCCCCTCACCACCCCCGTATGGTCACCCCTTTGTGCCCGCCCTCTCTCGCCAACCCGGCACAAGGCACCCAAAAGATCGCGGTTGACACGAACAAACTCAATATATATAGTATTCCCTGGAGCCGCAGGGCCGAGCAATGAGCAGGAGCCACTGTACTTTCTCTCTCCTCTCTTCTCTTCCCCTCTCCACCACACATGTCCAGCCAGTGGCAACGATCCAAAAGGAGGCTCGCGAAAATGGCTGACCAAACTGTGCGATCACAACCGAGAAAACCCGGCACCCTCAACCGGCGTGACTTCCTGCGCAGCGCAAGCGCATTGGCCGGACTAGGGCTCCTCGCCGCCTGCGCACCGGCCGCCCAGCCCGCCGGCGACGCAGCCGCCGGCGCGCCCGCCGAGAGGACGCGAGTCCGCTACCTCTCCTGGTGGTTCGAAGAAGGCAACCGCGGCGATACCTGGAACAGCTTTGTCGACGAATTCAACCAATACCAGGCCGAAATCGAAGTCGTAGCCGAAAACATCCCCTTTGACCAGTACACGACCAAAACCATCGTCGGCGCCCAGTCCGGCCAGCTCGACGGCGACATCATCATGGCCACCCCCGAACTCGCGCCCCGCCTCATCCAGTCCGACCTCCTCGTCCCCCTCGACGACGTGCTCGTGCGCAACAGCATCACCGATCTCAGCTCCGCCCACGACGCCCTGCGTAAGGACGGCAACCTCTACGGCCTCGACATGGTCACCGTCGCCTTCGGCATCCTCTACAACAAGGACCGCTACGAAGAAGCCAATATCACCCCCGCCACCACACCGCAGGAATGGGTCGACGTCAGCGCCGCCCTCACCGATCGCGAAAACCAGAAGTACGGCTTCTTCGCTACCCACCTGGTCAGCGAACCCTCCGACTTCTGGTTCCAGCTCGAAGTCTGGTGCATGCCCTACGACGGCATCTGGGCCGAAGGCACCACCCCCCTGCTGACCTCCGATCCCATAATTCAGGGCCTCAAGCTCTTCAAGCAGATGTATGACGTCGCCATGCCCCAGGGCGCCGACAACCCAACCGGCTACCGCCTCTTCCAGAACGGCGACGTCGCCCAGGGTCTCTACGTCTCCGCCGCCGTTGGCGCATTCACCAAGGACGCCCCCGATCTCTATCCAAAGCTGCGCAGCGCGCCCATCCCCTGGGAGACCAACAAGTCGATCGCACGCATCCACCCCATGATGATCAACAAGGACTCCGAGGTCGTCGAAGAGTCCATGGAGTTCGTCACCTATATGTATGAGCCGGACAACTACCGCCGTATGGTCGAAGGCTGCCAGGATGTGATTTTCGCCCAGCCTTCCGCCGCCAGGCAGGAGTACCTGGACACCCTTGAGTGGCTCAAACCCGGCTACTTCGGCGTCGACTACGTAACGCCATTCGATATTGTCGGCGACTTCGTCTACAATTTCAATGAGTTCGGTCAGATCGTCATCACCAACTTTGCCGACGTACTCATCGCCGGCAAGTCGGTCGAGGAAGCAATGGAGATCGCACAGGTGCAGGCCGAAGACCTGGCCGACCGCATCTCATAACGCATAAGGCGCGGGGGATCGAACGAAACCGTTCACTTGCATCCCCCTCGCCTTTCCGCCTCGTGACATGTTCCGGGCGGCCAACCGATCGCCTGCACGCCCAGGCCCAATTCACCTCTCGCAAGCGGCCATTTCATACTCACAATGAGTCAACGAGTCGATTCAGACGCCCTCGCGGACCCCTCCGGAGGGACGAAGGCGTCTCACCCCCTCCTCCGCCGGCGCTATCTCCTCCCCTTCGCACTGGTCCTCCCCATCGTCCTCTACGAAGGGCTCCTGATCGTCTACCCCATCATCCAGGGCATCTACGGCAGCTTCACCCGCATCGAGCTCGCCTCCAGCGCCGCCACCATCTGGGTCGGCTGGGCCAACTACGAGCGCATGTTCTCCGACCCCGCCTTCTGGAAAGTCATCCGCGTCACCCTCCTTTTTACCGCCCTGGTCATCATAGTCGCCCTCACCATCGGCCTCCTCACCGCGCTCCTCTTCAACCGGCCCTTCCGCTTCCGCCCCGTCGCCCGCGGCATGCTGATGATGCCCTGGGCCATCCCCGAAGTGCCCGTCGTCATGATCTTCATCTGGAT
>JAPPKT010000272.1 GCA_028819675.1 Caldilineaceae bacterium
GTGCCGCCGAGCTGGCGGCTGGTTACTTCGTGGGGATGCTCCTGCGAAGTCAGGTAGACGACGGCTTCGGTGTTGCTGATGCGGATGCGACCCTTGGAGCAGAGGAGGTCGAGTTCGAAATTGACCAGTGTTCGCTGGGAGATTTCGATGTGGGCGCGGACGCCGTTGGTGAAGTGGAGATAGGCGGAGGCGCCGGGATCGGTCGTGGGGTCGTGGCCGCCGTCGCCAAGGTATTCGGTGCGGTCCTCGTAGCCCTCCTCCATGCCGCCGATCAGCCAGTCGGGCGCGGCGCCGGCATACATGCAGACGGTGTCGACCAGGTGTGTGCCGTTGCGAAAGAGCATGGCGCGCTGGCCGCCGAGATGGGCGTTTATGCGGGTGAGGGAGCCGATGCGGCCTTCTTCGATGATGGAGAGGGCCTGGCGCCAGAAGGGATCCCAGCGCCGGCCATGGTTTACGCACATTTTAGTGCCGTTCTTCTCGATGGCGGCCAGCGTGCGGTCGGCGTCGGAGAGGGTCGTGGCTAAGGGCTTTTCGCAATAGACTGCGGGGACGCCGGCCTCGGCTGCGTCGACTACCATCTGAGTATGGAGGTGGTCTGAGGTGACGACGCTGAGAATGTCGAGGTTTTCCTTTTCCAGCATGGCGCGGTAGTCGGTGTAGTGCGCGGCTGGGCCCCAGTTTTTGTCGTACAGGGTCAGTAACTCAGGGACCAGTTCGCAGACGGCAACCACTTCGGCGCGGGGATGGGCGGCGTAGGCGGAAGCGTGCGAGTGGGGCTGAGGGTGGCGGGTGGACCAGAGGTCGTAGCGCGGCGGCGACTGGCCGATGCCGGTGAGGCCGATGATGCCGGCCCGGTAGACCTTGTCATTAGATTGATTGGTAACGGTCATGATAGCCCCTTGTTTGCTCTTGTTTGCCGCCATTGGAGATGCCGGCAGTTGTTGACTTGGTGCCGGTTACGGTTTTTCCTGCTCCGCTTCACTTCTCCAGACAACGTAGGGATTCTCGCGATTTTGCAGCGGGAAGTCGACGCGGGCGCGCAGGCGCTGCGACTCGTGGATGGCCATGATCATTTCGAGGACGGCGCGAGCGTCGCGGCCGTTGGTTACGGCGGTTACCTGGCGGTCTTCCTCGATGGCGCGGATCAGTTCTTCAACGAATACCCGGTTGTTAAGTTGAAACTTCTCGGAAACGGAACGGGGCTGGCCGTCGGGATTCAGGTCCCAGTCGGGCAGGGTGATGCGTTCCCAAGCGCCGTCGCGGTCACCGGGGAGCCAGAGGCGGTAGGGGTAGTGGTAGAGTTCGCCAAGGGGGGCGAGGCGGATGGAGAGGATGCCGGCGGAGCCGTGGATTTCGAGGCCGAGCCAGTTGACCTGCTCGCGGGTGTCGGTATCGTCGCTGCGGTAGGAGTCGAGATGGGCGGTGACGCCGTTGCGGAATACGAAGTATGCGGCCAGGCCGTTACCGGCGATGGGGCCGACGCCTTCGTCGCCTTCATAGATGTCGGCGAGGGTGAGCTCGCGACCGTCCTGGGTGACGTGGGCGTGGGCCCAGGCGACTTCTGAAGCGGCGAAGAAACGGATATTGTCGAGGAGATGGGGGCCGAGAACGACGAGGTCCATGGCGCCGGCGCGGTGGTCGGCTTTGCCGTGGCGGCGGATCATCCGGACTTCGCCGATGAGGCCGTCTTCGATGAGCTTTTTTGCGTGCAGCTCGTAGGGGTTGGCGCGGCGGTGGGCGACGGCGATGCGGGTGTTGTGCTTTTCGCAGGCGGCGAGCATGGCGTCGGCTTCGGCGAGTGTGCGGGAGAAGGGCTTTTCGCTGAAGATGCCCTTTACACCGGCTTCAGCGCAAGCGATGACCATGCCGGCGTGCTGGTCGACCCAGCGGGGGCAGACGGCGACCAGGTCCAATTTCAGCTGCGTCAGCATGTCGCGATAGTCGGCGAAGGTGTTGGGGGCGCCGGTGCGCTGGGCGGCGGCGGTGCGTCCCTCTTCGTCGGGATCGGCGACGGCGACGACCTCGACGTTGGGCAGGCCCTGGAAGGCGGTGTCGAGATGGTGCCCGTAGTTGCCGCGTCCGGTATGGCCGATGATTGCGGCGCGGTAGTTTGGCATCGAGAACTCCGCAAAACAGTGGTCAGTGGTTAGTTGTTAGTTATTCTCCGGTTGAGCGGATTTCGAGCTCGTCCAGGCCTTCGGCGAGGGGGAGCTGCACCTGCGTGCCGGTCTTGTGGGAGACGTGGATGGCGGTGATGACTTCGAGCGCTTTGAGGCCGTCGCGGCCTGTGGATACGCTTTCGCGGTCTTCGAGCAGGCAGTCGATGCTCTCGCGGGTGGCGGAGTAGAAGTAGTCGTCGAGCGTGAACTCGGCGGGCATGTCGGGGATGGGTTCGAAATCGTAGCGGGTGCCGTAGCCTTCGTCGGCCTCGACGAGGGGGCCGTATTCCCAGAGGCCGCGGCGTTCGCTGAAATGGATGCGGCCTTCGGTGCCGGCTATCTTGGTGTAGCCGAGGGATTCCTTGCGCTCGGCGATGCAGTCGATGAAGACGACGACGCCGTCTGAGCAGGCGACCATGCCGGCGCCGCCCGGGTCGGCGACGGTTTCGGTGTTGAGGTAGCCGGAAACGAGCTGGGGCTGGGCGTCGGTGAAGAAGAAGGCGTAGTCGACGGTGTGGGTGCCGTTGGTGAGGAGGGGGCGGCAGCCCTCGTAGGTTATGGTTTTGACGCGGCCGACGGCGCCGTCGTCGATCATGCGCTTGATGCGCTGGTAGTGGGGGAGGAAGCGGCGGGTGTGCTCGGTGATGAGGCGGGTGCCGCTGCGGTCGCAGGCCTCCACCATCTTGCGGCCCCAGGCGACGCTGGTGGCGAGGGGCTTTTCGACCATGACGACCTTGATGCCGGCTTCGGCGGCTTCGATGACGGGATGGTGATGGTAGAGCGTGTTGGTGGTGACATCTACGATATCCAAGCGGGCGTTTTCGTACATGTCGACGGCGGTGGGATAGCGGTGCTCGGGCTCGATCTCCCATTCGTCGCCGAACTGTTGGAGCCGCTGCGGGTCGATGTCGGCTATGGCGACGAGTTCGGCGTCTTCGCAGCGCCGGTAGCCGGCAGCGTGGGAGAAGGGTCTGTGTCCGAGTCCGCCGATTGGGCCGGCGCCGACGATTCCGACTCTGACTTTGGCATTTGACATGGGTTTGCTCCTGGGGCTGCAGTACTCTTCGCAGAGGGAGGCGATTATTCCTTGTCTGCGGAGATTGGCATGATGTAGTGGATCTGGCGGGCTACTTCCCGGAAGCCGAAGTCGGGGTAGAAGTGGGCGCCGACGTCATTCTGGTCGAGGGTCTCGATGCGGGCGTAGGTCAACCCTTGGGCGGCGAAGTAGGCGACGGCTTCTTCAAGCAGACGACGGCCAATTCCCTGTTGCTGGTATTTGGGCAGGACGGCGAAGTTGGGGATGCCGCCGATGCCGGCGTCTTTGTCGACGCGTGTGGTGACGTAGCCGACAGTTTGGCCGTCGACTTCGGCGACGAGAATGCCGTCAGCATTGGCTGCGGCGTCGTCGTCGATGTGGCGAACTTTGCGCCAGCGCCAGTCTTTACCGCGGATAATCCCGTACAATTTCTCGATGTTCTGGTCAATGGAGACGCCGTCAAAGCAGATGGCTGTAATCGTCTTCAGGGTTTCGAGGTCGGACGGTCGATAGCGTCGTATTTCCATCGAACACTCCTGCGAGGCGTTGCGGTCGGGGCGGCTAGGCCAGCGTTAGTCGGTTTTCCCTCACTCCACAAAGCGGAAAGAGTAGATGTCGGCATCCTGGAGCGAGAAGCGCAGGCGAACCAGTTCGCCGCTAAACGGGCTCACATCGGCGCCGTGTGTCCAGCGTACGGTCCGATCGAGGTCATCGCCGAGGAGCTGGATGCAGTCGTCAAGGGCATAGCCCTCTATGGGCAGGTCGACCTGTCCGTGCAACAGTTCTACGCGCACGCTGCCAGCGGCGGAGGCGGAGAAGTTCAGTTCCAGGTTTTGGCCCGTAAATCTGATGGGCTTGGTGATCATCTCGCCGCCGCTGGGGGGTGCATGGAGCGACACGAAACCGTCCATGCGGAGGGTGTAACGGCGCTGGCTTACACTCTGACCGCGCCAATAGCCTTCGCTGACGTACATTGACAGCTCATCGGGGGCGCCGTCGAACTGGGAGCGGGTGGGGACGAGGCCCCAGTTCTGGTAGTTGTCGCCGTAGGTCCAATTGCCCTCGGGCCGCAGGCCGGGGCGGATGAAGGCTTCGGGCCAGATGTTGAATTCCATGCCGTCGCGGCTGCTCATGAAAAGGCCGTCGGTGAGGGCTGCGCCGTAGCGCTCGCGGGCGTCGGCGCGCATGCGGCGATGTTCCGGTTCGGGCAGGTCTTCGATGGCAGGCGACCAGGGGCGCTCGACGTAGCGGGCGGGGAAGCCGACGAAGAGGTGGGGGGCGCGGAAGTAGGGCGTGACCTGGTTGGTGTAGAGCTCGGCGATGCGGGTGGGGTTGTAGTCTATGAAGACGGGCTCGGTCCAGTTGATGAAGTCGGACGAGACGCAGGTCATGATGTCGCGACCGTGGCGGAAGTCGCGATGGTAGTCGCGGTATTCGCCGCGTTCTGCGTCCCAGAAGGCCAGATTCTGGGAGTCGAAGTAGCCCTTGGTGATGACGGGTTCGTCGCGCATCCGGGTCCAATGGAGGCCGTCGGGTGAGCTGAGTGCGAAGAGGCCTTTGTAACCCCTGTTGTTGGCGAGCGCTTTGTATCTTTCGGAGGCGGGCGCGTCGGGATTGGGGTCCTTGAAGGGCACGAAGTTGATGGCGGGGCTGCTGTCGTCGCGGGCGTCGAGGATGATGTTGTTGTTGCGGGAGCCGTCGAATTCGACGAGGCCCAGGTCCGGCTTGGTCCAGTTGACGCCGTCGCTGCTTTCGGCTACGCAGACGACTTCGGGGTGGGCGAATTCGAGGGAGCCGGAGTCATGGGTGAAGTGCCAGCCGCGGTAGTACATGAGGTAGCGGTCGCCGTCCTGGAAAACGGTGACGTAGCCGGAGGCGTTGCCCTCCCAAGGAGCGTCGGTTTCGAGGGCGACTTCCTGGGGCACGGGGCGGTGGAGGCGCAGCTCGGCGTCGCGGGACAGGGCGGCGATGAGGTAGTCGTCTACCATGAGCTCGCGACGGGAGCCGATGTGGATTCCCGCGCCGGGCTCGATGTTTCTGAGTGGATTGGTCATGGTTAGCTCCCTTTGCGCCCTATGCTGGCTGGCTTTGTCGGCGGCCGCTGCTTACGGGAGCGGCTGCGGGTGGGCTGTCGGGTCAGGCCGGTGACACGCCGATGCGGTCGAGCCGTTTCCTGGCTTCGGCGTAGACGTCCGGGGAAAGTGGGCCGGCGAGCGCGGCCTGTGCGTTTTCGGCGAGGTGGGCTGGATTGGTTGTGCCAACGATATTGGTGTGGACGTCAGGATGCGTGAGGGTGTAGCGCAGCACGAATGAGGTGTCGCTTTCACCCTCTTGCTTGAGCTCGTCCAAGCCCGCTTTTGCAAAGGCCTGCCAGCGGTCGGCATTGCCGAGGCCGACGCCCGGCTTGCCGAGGGCGACGCCGCCGCGGATGATGGTGCCGGCGCCGGCCTGCGCGGTTGTGGTGAGCCAGTCTTCGTGGTCGCGCTCGAGGGCGGAGTAGGGGATCTGGTAGACGTCGAAGACGTCCCATTCGAGGTAGGTAGGCAGGTGGGGCAGGGTGGTGGACATGCCGATCCAGCGAACTTTGCCCTGGGCGCGCATGTCCTGCAGCGCCTGCACGAGTTCTCCCTGCTCACATTGGGCTACGGTCGGGTTGTGCAGCTGCATTATGTCGACGGAGTCGACGCGCAGGCGTTCAAGGCTTTCGTGGAGGCCGCGGAAGGCGTTCTCCCTGGTCCAGATGTGGCCATCGGGGTGGCAGCCGCATTTGGTGGCGAGGACAAATTCGTCACGGCGGTGGCGAAGGTAGCGGCCGATCATTTCTTCGCTGTTGCCGTAGTCGTTGGCTGTGTCGATGAAGTTGATGCCGGCGTCGAGGACGGCGTTGAGCTGGGCGTTCATCTCTTCGTCGGTCATGGCACGGCGATGGCCGGCGCCAAATCCGAGCCGGGTAACTTCCAAGCCGGTACGACCGAGGGTTGCGGTTGGGAGGATATGGGACATCGGGAGCCTTTCCTGGTCTGTCCTCGATTTGAAGAGCTTTGTCACGGAAGCCAAAGACCTGCGGCCGTTGTGGTTAAACGCGCCCTGGGAACTCCTTGCCGCGGATGTGCATGAATGGTGTGTTGCCCTTGCGGGGCGTACCTTCGACCTGGTTGCGATGGTCCTCGTCGACGATACGGAGATAGCTTGTCTCGGCGTCGAGATAGTGGAGCGCGAGGCCGCGGCGGCGGTTGGGGGTGGTATTGGCTTCGGTGCGGTGGAAGTTGAGGCCATGGTGGAACATGCAGTGGCCGGCTTTGAGCTCGACGGGGACGGGGTCGGCCAGGTGCGGCAGGGCCAGGAATCGATCTTTGTATTCGCGGGTGATGGGCCCCCACTTGTGGCTACCGGGGATGACGGTCATGCAGCCGTTCTCGACGGTGGCGTCGTCGAGGGCGACCCAGCAGCTGACGTGGTTCTGGGGGGCGAACATGGGCCAGGCGACGGAGTCCTGGTGCCAGTCGGTGACGGTGCCGTTGAAGCGGGGTTTCATCATGAGCTGGTCGGTGTAGAGCTTGATATTGGGGCTCAGGAGCTCCTCGATGACGTCGACGATTTCGGGTTTTTTGGCGACGGCCTCGAAGAGGTCGTCGTGGTAGCAGAGGTAGACCATCTTGCGGATCATGTCGATGCGGGGTTCGACGGTCTTTTTGCCGTCACGGAACTGTTCTTCAAATTGAATGTAGTTCGATGGCACGTGGGTGAGACGTCCGGCGGCGATATCTTCGCTGCGCTGGCGCAGGGCCTGGATATCATCGTCGGAGAGAACACGGCCGTAGGGCAGATAGCCGTTTTCATCGAAAAACTGTTTCTGTTCGGCAGTCAGGCTCATGGTTGGTCTCCTCGAAGTCGAGCGCGGGCATGCCACGGATTCTAGAATTCCTGCGGTTCAGCGCCGCAGGAGTTTGGGTAGGAGTAACTGTACGCCGAATACGCCTAACAGTCCAAACACGATACTGGGTGCGACCAGGATGAAGCCGCGTTGAACGGTATAGAGAAAGATGAAGTCAGAAAACAGGAGGTCAAGAGCTGGGAGCTGGCCGCGCAAGAGCGCCCAGGAGGCGTAGGCCCAAAAGCCGCCAAAAAGGAGAACGCTCAAGATCGCGGCGATAGTGAACAGCAGAATGGCTCTGCTTTCTGCCACGGCCAGCAGCGCTCCGCATATGGCGGCGACCAGGCTGAGTGCGAGCATATCGGCCGGCCAAGGGACATAGTCCTGAATGTGAGACAGAGAGATCAGCCCGACGTAGGCCAAGATTGAGGCGACCGCCAAGACGGCTGCGC
>JAPPKT010000281.1 GCA_028819675.1 Caldilineaceae bacterium
TGCTCAACACCTGCCCGCCGTTCAAAAAACCGTCAGCCTGGAACTGGGCAATCTGATCTGAAGTGAGCATCTGCCTCTCCTCTGAAATAGTGTGACTTATGGGTGGGACAGTCGACCACCTTAAACGCCGGATGAAGGAGTGCGGCGGCAGCTCAAAGTGCCCCGCACGCCTGCAGACAGGCCTGCATATGACCCCTGCTCTCAGCAGCAATTACGCAGCACTGCTCCAAACTATACTCCCTCACACCGATTACCTCCAGATTCAGCGGTCCCGTGTAGCCATTCTCGTGCAGCACGCGTACGTACCCCACTAGGTCAATGTCCCCGCGCCCGTTCGCCTGCAATTCCGGCTTTCCTGGTCCATGCTGCCGCCCCTTGCAGTCGCGTATATGCACGTGCTTGACACGGCTGATCACCGCGGCAATCGCCTCAACCGGGTTCTCGTTGGCGCGGTATATGTGCGACGGGTCCATGTCGATTCCGAAGTTAGGCGAGCTGATCGCTTCCATCGCCCGCAGCGTCGTTGGCGTATCGAAAATACTGGCCCCCACGTGCGCCTTCACGCACAAGGTAACCCCGTACTTCTCCGCCATCTGAGTGAGTTCGCCCAGCTCGTCAATAGTCTGTACCAGGCTTTCCTCGTTTCCGCTCTCACCCCCCGGCCCGCAGTTGACAATCGGGATTCCGCACTCAACGGCCGCCTGCATCGCCTTCTCCATCAGCTCCCGGTCCCGACTTGGTTGCTCCATCGCAAGCAATTCCAGTTCGTAGGTCTGGGCCAGCTGTCTGATCTCCGGCGCCAGCTCTTGCCAGCGGTCCAAGACCAGGTGCTGGGCCATCGCGTCGATGGCGGCCATCTCGATGCCGTCGTATCCGGCCATCGCGATGCACCGGAAGGCGGTCTCCATGTCGTAACCGCCGAACAGGACTGAATTTGCGCCAAGTTTCATCTATCTCGCTCCGTTGTGAGCCGACCGGTCGGGCCAGCCGGTTTAACTGTTTTCACCCGCCCCCAATTCGTCTTGGATTATACCTTTTTTCCTGCTGAACTCATCTGCTTCCGCTCCCGCTCCAGCGCCTCCTGACTTGGGCGCCCAATCCGCAAATTGTCGTAAGCCTGTTGCGAACTTGCAAAATAGTCGATGCCCTCGATGTCGTGCCAGCCCGGTTGGTGATGAATTGGGTTGGGCAAACCCGTCGCTGCCTCCCGCATGCTTACCCAGGCCTCCATTCGCGCCGTCAGCGCTGCCACAACTTCCGGCAACTCCTCTGCCAGGTTGCAGCTTTCCCCTGGATCCTCGACCAGGTTGTAGAGCTCGACCTGCGGCATGAAATGAAAGTCCGGTTCGAGCGCACGAATCAGCTTCCACTGCGGTGTGCGCCAGCCATGTTTGCGCATCCACGCGCACTCCGTAATATAAAACTCGCCCTCGTGCGACGCCACCTCGCCTTCGATCATTGGCAGCAATGAGCGGCCGTCGAACTCGATACCAGAGTCAATCTCCACAAGCTCAAGCAATGTCGGCACCAAATCCTTGTGCTGGTTGTAGCCGGCAACGCGCCTGCACGATGGCAGCTTGGGCGGATAGCGCAATAGCAATGGCACGTGCAGCACAGTGTCGTAAAGGCCGTGGTGATCGTACCAGAATCCGTGTTCGTCAAGCTCCTCGCCATGGTCGCCATTTACCGCCACGATGGTCTCGTCGAAGATGCCATGTGCTTCGAGCGCTGTGAAAATCGACTGAATACACGCGTCCATATACGCGATCGCCCCGTCATACTGCGCGTTCACGTATCTCCTGTCGCTGATCCCCTGCGGCAACATATCGATGAGCGTATGCTTGAACGGCTCGAACGCAAAGACCGGATCCATCGATCGGTTGTCAGCGTCGCACTCATTCCCGTGATAGAAAATGCGCTCGAAAGGCTGCGGCGGCAGGTACGGCGAGTGCGGGTCCATGTGGCGCAGAAAAAGAAAGAACGGCCTGTCGGCTGCCACCAGGCCGTCCAGCGCCGGCAGCGCCAACCCGTTCAGCCGCTGCGCCTTGGGCACCCTTCCATCCGACCAACTGCCCATCTGCGTGAAATTCAGATACTCGTCGAAGCCCCGCGCGCTTGCTCTGCCTGAGAAACCGACCGAGACAGTGTAGTAACCGTGCTCGCGCAGAATCTCCGGCAGTGTCTTCACCTCAGGCCGTAGCGGGCCCTTTGGGCGATGCGCGACCAGCTGCGAAGTGAAAATGTCCATCCCGGTCAGCATCATGCAATAGGCGCTGGTCGTCGGAATATGGGGGCTGAAAGTGTTCTCGAAAAGGACGCCTTGGGAAGCAAAACGGTCCAGATGGGGCGTGGTCAGACGGTCGTAGCCGTAGCAGCTCACATGGTCTGCCCGCAACGAGTCAATGCCCAGTATTACGATGTTCGGTTTCGTAGTCGCAGCCGTCACGCCTTCCCCTATTCCTTTTCCTCGACTTCACGCGACTTCGCCTGCAGACGCCGGGCGGCGCTGGCGTCGCCGATGTAGAGCGAGTCGTAGGCCTGCTGCGAGCTGGTAAAGGGGCCGACCCCTTTGAGACCGTGCCAGTCACCCTGATGGTGGATTGGATTCGGCAACCCGGTTTCCGCCTCCCGCTTGCTCACCCAGGCATCCAGACGGGCCGTCAAGGCCGCCACGACACCGGGCAATTCATCGGCGAGATTGCAGTTCTCCAACGGATCTTCGACCAGGTTGTAGAGCTCCACCGGCGGCTTGAAATGAAAGTCCGGCTCCAGTGCCAGCATCAGTTTCCACTGCGGCGTGCGCCAGCCGTGCTTTCGCATCCACGTGCACTCGGTGATATAGATCTCGCTCTCGTGCGACGCCGCGCTGCCCTCGACCATTGGCAGGAGCGATCTCCCGTCGAAGTCGATGCCGGCGTCGATGCCGGCCAGTTCAAGCAGCGTAGGCACGAGGTCCTTGTGCTGGTTATAGCCCGAGACGCGGCGGTGGGCCGGCAACTTTGGTGGATAGCGCAGCATCAATGGAACGTGAAGGACATTGTCATAGATGCCATGGTGATCGAACCAGCACTCATGATCGTAGAGCGTCTCACCATGGTCCCCATTGATCGCCACGATCGTCTCATCGAAGATTCCGTGCTCTTCCAGCGCCGTGAAGATCGACTGGATGGCAGCGTCCATGTAAGCGATTGACCCGTCATACTGTGCGATCACATAGTCCTTGTCAGTGATGCCAGGCGGCAGCCACGAGGCAAGAAAATCCCGGAAGGGCTTGAAGGCAAGCACCGGCTCCATTGAACTGTTGCTGGGATCGCATTCGTCGCCGTGGTAAAACATGCGCTCATACGGTTCTGGCGGAAGGTATGGCGCGTGCGGGTCCATGTGCCGCAAAAAGAGGAAAAAGGGCTTGTCTTCTGCCACCATGCGATCGATCGCAGGAATCGCCTGCTCGTTCAATAGCTGTGCTTTGGGCAGACGTCCTTCCTTCCACGAGCCCCAGGCCGTATAGCTGAGATACTCGTCAAAACCGCGACTGCTGGGATTCCCGTCGAACCCGACGCAGATGGTGTGATAGCCCTCTTCGCGCAGGATTTCGGCCAGCGTCTTTACCTCCGGCCGCAGCGGGCCCTGGTGTCGCAGCGCCACGACCTGTGTTGAAAAGACGTCCATGCCGGTCAGCATTGAGGCGTAAGCGCTTGTTGTCGGTATATGCGCGCTGAATGTGTTTTCGAAGAGGACACCCTGAGAGGCGAATCGGTCGAGGTAGGGGCTGGTCAACCGTTCGTAGCCGTAGCAGCTCATGTGATCTGCATGTAACGAGTCGATCCCGAACAGGACGATATTCGGTTTTGTGTTCGATGTCATCGCGCTTTCCTTAGCAGTTAGTGAACTGGCGGGTCACAAAAAGTGGAGCGCTGTAGCCAAAACGGGACAGCGATTTGCCCGGGAATCTCTCTGTAGAGTGGAGGAGGATTCAGCACATTCGGTTCAACCCGATTGCTCAAGGCTCAGACCGGTTGAACCGTACCACAACCGCCTGTTCGCCGCAAGAATCTGCCCCTATATTCTTGTCGGATTCAGATTGAAACGCAGAGCAGGGGCGTGCCCCCGAACTGCAAGAAGTGTACGCAATTGCTCTTTGCTTGATGTCTGTTTACAATGTAGCCCACACCTCTTCATGTTAAGGCACTTCCCGAGTCCGGTCTGTGAAGCGCCGGACAGGTCTCTCGTGTAAAGGATTCTGGCTTCATGGTCCCAATGTCCCGCGTGCAGCGGCGGCTAATCATCGTCCTCTTTGTGGTCAGCAGCCTGAACAGTGCCGCGATGATCGGCAGTTTCGTTCTGACGCCGATTATCTCCTACTCCCTGAGCGGCAGAGTACAGCTTATCGGGCTTCCCAACGCGCTTTCGATGGTGGGTCGGGCGGGAGCGGGCTATCCGCTTGGCTGGCTGCTGGACAAGGCGGGGCGGCGTATAGGACTCGCTGTCGGCCTTTCCTTTGTAATCGCAGGGATGCTGGTGTCCGCGGCAGCCATCAGCGCGGGCTCGCTTGTTGTTTTTCTTGGAGGCGCGATCCTTCTCGGCATGGGCCGTTCCGCGCTGGAACAGACACGTTACGCCGCCGCCGAGATCTTCCCACTAGCACAACAGGCCAAAGTGATCGGAATGATCGTGTTTGCGGGCACGGTCGGGGCAGTAGGCGGACCTCTTCTTGTTGAGCCGTCTGTCGAAGTAGCCAGGGCTCAGGGATTCCACGAGCACGTGGGCCCCTTCTGGTTCGGTGCGGGGTTGATGGCCCTGGCCCTGATCCTGCTGCTTGTCGCACTGCGGCCCGATCCAAAGGAGTTGGCTGCACTCCTGGCTCGAAAGGGGAGAGAATTCAGGTCTGATGACGGATCGTCGGAAGGCTCGGCCAGTGACGTTTCGACCAGCAGCGCGACATCCAAGGGGTTGAAGCAGGTATTGGAGCTTCTCAAGCTTCCCGACGTTCAACTGGCGATCGCGGCCATGGCGATCGGGCAGATGGTCATGACACTGTTGATGGTGGTTACGCCGCTGCACATGAACCGGGCCGATTACAAAGCCGATGCAATTTCCTACGTGCTCATGGCGCATACGCTGGGTATGTTCGGTCTTTCGGGGCTGAGCGGCTGGCTGGCTGGCCGCGTAGGCCGCGTCCCAATGATCTTTGGCGGCGCGCTCGTGCAGGTACTGGCCGCCATTATGATGCCGCTCTCGACCGAGTTACCGGTACTGTTCGTCTCGCTCTTCCTTTTGGGGCTGGGCTGGAATTTCAGCTATATAGCCGGCTCTTCACTGCTTTCGGCTGCCCTGGAGGGCTCGCGGCAGCGCGGGCGCGTGCAGGGCATCAACGAAACTATGGTGGCGATCGCTTCAGCAATGGGAAGCCTGGGCACCGGGGGCATCTATTCCATCAGCGGAGTCGTCGCCGTGGCCGTCAGCGGCGTGGTGATCTCTGCCACTCTGGGCGCGCTGGCTCTGTGGCTAGGCCGCGCTCACCTGTTTCCCGTCGCCGCCGAGCGAGGTTAGCGCCGCGACGTTCTCCCCATTATCGACCAGGAAACTTAACCAAAAAAAGAGGCCGTGCGCATTTCCTATCGCGCACGGCCTTTTTTATTTGCTTTCGCGACTGCCAGGCCACAGCCAGTTCGCATCTCAGCTTCAGCGACTCGTGGCTCTCTCCTTAGACTCACTCAGGGTCTAAGCATGGCCTTAACAGGACATGGTCCCTTGTGGTCTGTCGGGTCAGTGCCGCCATGTGCCGGCGGCCGTGGGGTGGTCGTAGGGCTCGTCGGCCACACGGCCCTGCAGGCGATGCAACTCCTCGGTTAGCTCCTCTACTACGCCGGCATAATCCGGATCAAGATACACGTTGTTCAGTTCATAGGGGTCGGCATCGAGATCGAAGAGCTCCCACTCCGGCTCCTTGGACTCGTCAATGACGCCAGGTTGCCCCAATCCGTCCGCATAGTAATAGATCAGCTTGTAGCGCAAAGTGCGCACACCATAGTGGGCATAAACGTGGTGGTGTGCCAGGTGCATCCAGTAGCGGTAGTACATTGATGTCTGCCAGCCCTCCGGCCTTCGGCCCGCTAAAAGTGAACGGAAACTGGTCCCCTGGAAGTGCTCCGGGACGTCGACGCCGGCGTACTCAAGCAGCGTCGGCGTAAAGTCGACGTTCAGAACCATCTGATCGTTGACCGTCCCACCCTCGACAGCACGCGGATAGCGGATGAGCAGCGGCATGCGCAGTGACTCCTCGTACATGAATCGCTTGTCATACCAGCCATGGTCGCCCAGGAAAAACCCCTGGTCCGAAGTGTAGACGACGATGGTATTCTCCGCCAACCCTTCCTCTTCCAGGTAGTCGAGCAGTCGACCAACGTTGTCGTCAATTGAGGCGACGCAGCGCAAGTAGTCCTTGATGTAGCGCTGGTATTTCCACTTTTTCTCCTCCACCGGCGTCAACCCCTCCGGCGTCGGCTGTTTCAGATCAGTCAGCGTCATATCACGGTCGATGCGCATCTCAGCCGCTGCGGCCGCCGCCGCGCGGTTGCTGTAGTCGTCGTCAAAAGTTTCCGGATAAGGAATCTCCTCGTCTTCGTACATCAGCGCGTGTTTTTCGTCCGGCTCCCACGAGCGATGCGGCGCCTTATGATGGCACATGAGCATGAAGGGCCGCTCCGGATCACGCGCCCGCAGCCAGTCCAGCGAAAAGTCCGTAATCAGGTCGGTAACGTAGCCGGGGAATACCTTCCGCTCACCCATCTCGATCATCTCGGGGTCGTGATAGAGCCCCTGGCCGGGCAGCACATTCCAATAGTCGAAACCGGTCGGATCATTTACGCCGCCGTGTCCCAGGTGCCATTTGCCGACAATGGCAGTCTGGTAACCTGCCGCTTGCAGCAGTTTGGGCATCGTCACCTGCCGGCCATCAAGGGTCGACGCCAGCGTTGTCACGCCGTTAACGTGGTTGTAGGTGCCAGTGAGAATCACCGCCCGGCTGGGCGTACAGATCGAGTTGGTGCAGAAGCAGTTGTCAAAACGCATGCCACCCTCGGCGATGCGGTCCAGTTGGGGCGTGCGATTGATGCGGCTGCCGTAGCAGCTCATCGCGTGGGAAGCGTGGTCGTCCGACATTATAAAAAGGATGTTGGGGCGGGCGTCGGGCATATGAATTCCTTTTGGTAGTCTACTGCATATAGCTGTTGGAGGCGTCGTGTGTCCGCAAAGCTCTGGCCTCGTCAAGCATGTTGGCAACAGGTCCGGCCATGCTATCAGACATCGAATGCGGGGTCAAGAAGAAAGGCGAAAACAGGTGCATCCCAAAATGGAGGTGAACCTTCTTATGCCTCAAAAAGCATCAGAGCCGTCTCCAGTCCTCAATCAACTCTGAGGCAAGGACAACGCGGTCTCTAACCCCTGGCCCCCAGCCCCTAACCCCTGCAGTTCTGGGCGGTCGGGCCTATTCGGCCCTCCCTTGTGCGGGGGCTCC
>JAPPKT010000560.1 GCA_028819675.1 Caldilineaceae bacterium
ATGTAGGCACCAAACTCTATGTCATCGTCGGGTTCACTGCCCTGCTGATTCTGCTTCCCCTTGCCCTCACCTCCTCCAAAGGGTGGATGCGCCGCCTCGGCAAGTGGTGGAAGAAACTCCACCAGTGGGTCTATGTCGCCGGCGTCCTGGCAGTGTTTCACTACGTCTGGGTCGTGAAGGCCGACTACCGTGAACCGGCCGCCTGGGGAGTTTTGCTCGGCATCTTCCTGCTCGTGCGCATTCCCGTCGTCCGCAAGCGCATCGCCAGGTGGCGCTCCAGACTGCGCGGCCCGGCCGCCCCCAGAGCGAGACGCTCTCCGGCCTGATGCCGCCGCGACAAAAATACCAATTGACCGCCCAAACGGCGGCTTTCAACAGGGGGTGTTCCTGTAAGTCCGCAAAGGACCGGAACATCCCCTTATTCTCTTGTTTCTTGGGCGCACAGGGGACAAAACTGAGGGTCTTCTAACTCGATCAGATGCTCGCTGCATACCGAGAAAGTGACTTCTACACGTTCAGAGAGGAAGCGCTTCTTGACCTCGGCTTCGAGCACCAGTGAACGGCAGTTGCTCGTCAGCAGAAAGGTCGGCACAGGACACCGATTGCACAGCTTGCGATGCCACCGACGCTCGTTACGCGGGCTCTCTTCGAGCAAACGACATGTCTCCCGCTCGCTGCCGCGATGATAGTCCCCATAAAAATACCGACAGTTAACCGGCTGTGGCATCGAGTTCTACCGGGTTAAGCCGCCCTCCCCTCACACTCTGCAACGCCGGCAGAAGTCGCGAGAAAGGGTCGAAAAAAACAGAACCGCCGACACTGATCGGCGGCCCTTTCATCTGGCTTTCCATCTGACGCACAATTGCGCCTAGTTGTTCCAAAACGGGACATCACCGTGGTCGTCCTGGTCCCAGTCTCCGCCCAAAAGATAATCAGGATCGATAAATAGCCGGTCCGCCAGTTCGTTCTTGCGCCTCTCCTGTTCCGGCATCAGAAATCCAAACTCGTGTTCCAGGCTGACCAGCATCTCAAGTTCCGCCTCCAGTAAGTGGAACTCCGTATGGTTGAGAGGCGTAATGTCCGGAGCGTACTCCTTGAGTTCGCTCAAGTATGCCTGATACGCTTCACACGAATCCTCTTCAGACTCCGACGCCCAGAGTTCCCCTCGCCCCCATTCCAATGAAGGCAGTTCCGGATGTCCACTCCCATGGAAGAACTGATCAAGTCCTGTGCCGTCCCAGTTCTCAATCAAGAATCCATTTCGATTCTTGGGCGGCTTTTCTGCCTTGGGTGGCGTCTCGCCGCCGCTGCCGTTCTGACCGTTGGTCGTATATCCGGCGTCTTCAGTCAGCCGCAAACTGCTAAACTTGTGTAACACGAAGTGCATGTCGTCCGGCGGTATCTCATCACTATACACGCTCTGACCGATCAGGGCGCCGGCCAGCTCCCACACCGGCATCGCAGCACGCGTCTTTCTGTCCCTGCCCACTATCTGCTCCGCTGCACGCGATAGTACGGCGTTGCGTTTCCGAATCAGGTCTTCCTGCCGGGACTCTTTCGGCTGCAGACGCATCCCATATTCGCCGCTAACCGCATCCTTCACCTGAATTAGCAGATCGTCCTCGCTTGTCCCCCCGGCCTGATCAGTCCACTCTACAAACGCTTGGCCTAGACGTAACGCCCAGGTGCCTCGCTCAATCTCCGCGTGCACCTGCACAGTCGGTCCCCCCATCAGTTCGACTGAAATCAACCGCGTATCGGGCCGGTGCGCCTGAAAAAACTGGGGGAAGAAGACAGCGTGTTCCAGTTCGTCCAGCAGCAGCGTTCCCTTTCGAATCTCCCCGCGTGTCAGGGGATGTCGAAAATGCTGACCCCGCAGCAAACAGGAGAGCCACCCGAAGCGCCCGGACCCGACAGGGATCGCCTGATACAGCTTGCCGATCGCCTGATACACTGCGCTGCGGGCACCGCTCCCGACCGGTCGCTTTTTTGCTATGCGGGAAACCAGAGTATCGATGCTGAGGGGGGTTGGGGAGTTGCTCAGAACCTCGGCAACACAGATGAAATAGCTGGGATATTCCCTATCTTTCGCCATTCAATTTGCCTCCTGGGAGCAATTATCCCATACGAGACCCCTATTGTCCACCACAGACCCCGGCGCCTGCAAAAAAGTCTCGGCGTCTGCGAAGTCGCCAAATGTTATTGCATTCGCATTGGGCGTCGCCGAACTGCCCCGTCGTGGCGCGCCTTAGTCAGCCGCAAAAGCAGGCCGGAATTTGTAGCCGTAGATGATTTCTCCGCTGTCGCCCTCCTCCCGCAGCTTTCGCGTCACCATCTCCACCGGCATGCCAATCTCAACTTCCTCATCAGAGATATCGGTCAACTGCGCCGTCACCATCGGCCCTTCCTCAAGTTTGACCAGCGCTACCGTGTACGGTCGCTGCGCCAGAAAACCATCCGGCACATTAAACATCTTCGTATAGCTGTAAACCTCGCCCCGGCCGCTCATCGTGTGCAATGGGCCCGCTGCCTCACTGCAATGAGGGCAGACATCGCGCGGGGGAAAGATCGCCTGATGACAGTCAGGACAGACTTCGCCCTGAAGATTGTATCGCTGCTGCCTTGTTCGCCAAAGGCCGGCAATGCTCATAGCATCCTCGCTGACTGGATCCGATCAATGTCGCTTCTGAACTACGATCTTACGTCTATCGACCTATCAAACTCTACCGACCGGAGGCCCGTTAACAGCGCTGATAGCTTCTGACAGCCGTTTTCCCACTGAATCTCCCGTCGCAGACCGCTCGCTCACCCGCCCAGAATATGGGTGACGATCGTCGCGCCGCTGCCGCCGATATTCTGTGTCATACCAACCATTGCATTCCTTATCTGGCCCTCGCCAGCCTCGCCCCGCAACTGCTGCACGGCCTCCACAATCTGGTACATTCCCGTTGCCCCAACCGGATGACCCCGGCTCTTCAGTCCACCCAAAGTGCTGATTGGAATCCTCCCATCAGGACCAATCGCATCGTCAGCGGCCAGATGCCAACCCTCGCCCCGCCTCGAATATCCCGTCGCCTCCAGGCTGAGCGCGCTCATGATTGTGAACGCATCGTGAAGTTCAAAGAAACTGACGTCCGCCGGCGTCACCCCGCTCTGCATGTACGCCTTCTGGCTGCTGACATAGGCCGCCTCGAGAAAGAGCGGGTCTCTGCGATCATGGAGGGCGATCGTGTCGTTGGCGCTGGCGCTGGCCAGAATCTGCACCGCGCCGGGATGGTGGCCGGTAACATATGTCCCTGCCTGCTCCGCCGCCACCAGTACCGCCGCAGCCGCCCCATCGCAGACCGGACTGCTGTCCATGATATTGATCGGTGTCGCAATCATCGGCGCATTCAGATACGCCTCCAGCGAAATCGGCTTCTGAAACATGGCATTCGCGTTCTTCGCGCCATTTCGATGCGCATTGATGCTGAAGCCTGCAAATGCATCCATCGGTACGTCGAACTCGTACATATACCGCTGCATGATCAGCGCGTTCAGCCCCACAAACGAGACGCCATGCGCCGCTTCATACTCGGCGTCCGCCGCTGTCGCCAGGCCGGCCGTCGTGCTCTCTCCCGTCGTGTCTGTCATCTTCTCCACGCCGCAAACGACGACGACATCGTGCATGCCGCTGGCAACCGCCATATGACCGATGCGTAGCGCCGACGCGCCGCTCGCGCAGGCCGATTCGATCTTCGCCGCCTCGACGTTGCGCAGCCCACAGAAGTCTGCAACCAGGGTCGCCAGGTGCTCCTGGCTCAATAGGCTGCCGCTTAGCATGTTGCCGACGAACAGCGCGTCCACCTGTTCCGTGCCAGCCTCCTCCAACGCCGCTGCAATCGCATGATAGGCGATATGGCGGACCGACAGATCCCAGTGTTCGCCCACAGATATCTGACCGATTCCAACTATCGACACATTGCGCATAGTCGTTATCCCGGCAATGCCTTCAAAGATCCACACACAGTGTAAAGGGTCCTCTGAAAAGCGCTTCTCTTCCAGCAACCACTGGATCGTCCGCGCACCTGCTATCATGACCCAATCGAGGTACCATTAGCTATCGGTCCGGACTTCTGCCCTGTCAAAACCTATCGCGCCAACCACCACGCGCCCTCTCCCTGTTCCAATTTCGGCGCACGATCAGGCTTACCGCCCAAGGTACGGTAGCCGACGGGCCGCGCGCTGCGCCAAACAAACTGCGCACTTACGCGATTCGTAAGAACTTGAACTGTTAGATTGGAATGAGGGTATTGTAGTTCCGCCGTCTACAGACCACCGTGTGCCGAGACCTGTATAGCGCGGCTGTAAACAAGCCGGTCAACTAAATGCCGCCCCGCATCACCCCTGTTGCTCCACGCCTACAATCCGCCACTCGTCCGTCGTCCTGTTGCTCAAATCCGATGGGACGTGTTCCAGCGTAAACGCAAAGAGTTTGCTCTCCAGCCCGCTGCCCGCTTGATAGATGAGCGATGCCCAGACCTGCGTCGTAATCCTTTGAGAGGTGTCTGCCTGACCGGCAAAAGTAGGGATCGTTGCCATATATTGCAGCGCGTCTACCCAAACGAACCCTTCCAACGCCCGCGGGACAGTTTGACGTGCTTCCTCGATCAGGAGCTGCGCATTGCGGTCAGGCCGCAGCAGATAGGCTAACACAACCGCTTCAGGGTAAAACGGCGACTGGGGTATGCCGTAACAGAAGATCAGTTTACGCGGACCCTCCTCATAGTAGATGGCCGCACGAAATGCACCTGGGCTCGTAAAGTTCGGGTCCAGACGCCGCTCAAAGCGGGACTCCTTGCAGAGTAGGCTGCGGTCATACTGGGGATAGCGGGCGCGTACAGTCCGCATCGGCGAACCGTTCGCCGCGCCGTCCCACTCCTCAACCTGCAGACCGCCAGGCGCCGAAATCTGTGTGCTGCCGTATCCCTCGCTGATCGTGCTCCACCAGAAGATGCTGATATAGGTCGGGCCGCCAATGGGGCTGTTGCCGCCGTACACGATCAACTCGTCGTGAGCGGGCAGTTCACTCGGCGCCTCGCCTACCGCCTGTCCGCTGACAGATGCCGGCATCTGCTCCGCCAGCACCTCAAAGTACCTGTTCTCAGTCTCCCTCGGATCCTCTCGCCTGACCACGCTCCACTCAGGGCGCCCCGTCTGCCGTGGCGGCGCCACAAATCCAAAACCGGCACCTTGCCAGTAATTGGGCAGCAGCGCATACGGCTGAAGCCAGGGCGCCGGCGGCCTTGAACTATCATCCGACTCCTCCGGCATGCCGATCGGTGTCTGCGAGTCGTAAATCACCGCGCCGATCGGCCCGTCTATGCCTTCGCCATCGGCAGTCGTACTGGCGTCGTAACGGTAGAAGAGAAGATACTCCTCCTCAGCGTCAGCGTCGATGTTGATCGACTCCCACGTTGAGACGGCCTTCCACTCCTCCGGCAGTATCATCCCCAAGTCGATGTTCAGCTCGGGGCTCGGCTCCGGTGGCTCGCACGCACTCAGAAGGATCAACATGCACAGCATGCAAAACCCACCTGCCCGCGCCTTCAACTTCCAGCGTGAACGAAGGCCGTCCCTCTGCCTCCCGGTGCCGCGCAGAACCTGGGAGCGAAGGTCAGGAATGCCCCCTCCTCCCGAAAACAGCCTGAATGAAGGCAGTGAGTTCTTGGAGTTCATCGGTCAAATGGTGCCGTAGCCGGGCGGCAGTGGCGCCAGTGGCGGGTCCGTATCGGCTTCGTGAATCCAGTCATCCGCCGGCAGGAGACCAGGGTACACCCTGTTCCATGCCTCCCGAAGTTCGGCGGCGACGAATACGGAACCGGTCCCGACGATGTAGCCGTCCGCAGGTGTAATCTCTTGTGCAGTCTCGATCGCCGCATCCATCGACGGCGCCGCGACCACCATTCGACCTTCGTCCACAGGCAATGATCCGATGGCCGCCCGCAGCTCCCGCACCGGCAACGCCTTCGGATGACGACTCTGCACCAGTACAATCCGCGGCGACGCGCTTGCAGCCAGCTTCAGCATCGGCGCGATATCCTTGTCGCTGTTGACCCCGAAAACAAACGTAAACGGGCGGCCTGCGTGGGTTGCCGCCAGCGTCGAAAGCAGTATCTCCAAGCTGTCTCTGTTGTGCGCACAGTCTACTACCATCGGCTTGCCCCCCGCGTCCTGCTGCGGCATCCACTCGATGCGGCAAGGCCACCTGGTCTGCACCAATCCGCTGTCTACGAGCTGATCATCCCACCGGACTAGACCGGCTCGGCGCAGTTCCCGCACCATCTCGTAGGCGATCCCGGCATTGATCTGCTGGTGTTCCCCAACCAGCGGCAGATTGGACCTCCTGTAGTGCTGTACTTCCGAGAGAGGCGCCTCCATATCCTCGGCTACCCGCTGCAATACCTCCTTTGCCTTCTGTTTCTGCGGTGCACTGAACACAGGCGTCCTATGCTTGATGATACCGGCCTTCTCCGCTGCAATCTCCTCCAGGCTATCGCCCAGAATGTGCATGTGGTCCTTGCTGATATGTGTAATGCCGCACACCTCCGGCAACACTACGTTGGTGCTGTCCAGGCGGCCGCCTATCCCCACCTCCACCACCGCCCAATTGACCCCAGCCTCTGCAAAATAAAGAAAGGCAATGACAGTGATCCGACCGAATACGGTCAGATCGGGGGTCTCCTCCAGATAGGGTAAAGCTCGCTGGATTAGTTCGGCACACTTTCCCTGGGAGATCAGCTGTCCGTCCACGCGCATGCGTTCTCGGAAAGTGTGCAGATGAGGACTGGTGAACAGACCGGTGCGGTAACCCAGATGACGAAGGATCGACTCGGTGTAGGCGCTGGTGCTGCCCTTGCCTTTTGTGCCCGTCACATGGACAGTTCGAAAGCGGTCCTGGGGATTGTCTAGCGCCGCCAGCACCGCCCGCATGCGTTCCAATCGGCTTTCCGGGTCCTTGGACCGGGGAGCGCGACTGTCAAACCTGGCATCGTGAAATAGTATGCCGATCGCTTCTTCGTATGTAAGCCGCCTCGTAGAAATGAACCCTGGCGCCGGCCTTATCGACACGGGCACTCCTTAACTCTCAAGATGCGCAACCTGATATTGATTGTAAACTCTGTCCCCAAAACCACGCAAACAGTTCCCGGAAAGTTGCCCCCGTTCTCGACCCCTACAGCCGCCTTACTCCCAACCATGCAATTCACAGTTCAGACATAGGAATTGTCAGCGATTCAGACCCAATATGGTAAAATTGCCACCAATAGCAAATGTCAAACCTTGCCGAGGAGACTCACAAATGACCACGAAAATCGCCATAAATGGCTTCGGTCGTATCGGTCGTCAGGTAACCAAAGCTCTGTTCGAGCACCATCGGGACACCTTCGACCTCGTCGCTATAAACGATCTGGGTGATGTTGAAACCATGGCCCACCTCTTCAAATATGATACCAACTACGGCGTCTTTGAAGGCA
>JAPPKT010000130.1 GCA_028819675.1 Caldilineaceae bacterium
GGCGCTTGACGAAGCCGGGTGTGTGGATGTGGGCGCAGCCGACGAGTGCGATGTTAGCCATGAAGCGGTTCTCCAGCAGTGTATGTGGCTGCCGCTGCCTCCGGGTGTTGAGGCGGTGGGCGGCAGGGGGATCGGGGCGCCTTGAGGGCGCGCCTCAGTAGTGTAGCGGATCGGTGGGCAACGCGCTATTGCGGGGCGGTGTTGGGCGCGGTTCAGATTTCCTGGGTGGTCGTTGTCTGAATCAGGATTTTCAGGACTGATAGGGATTTTCAGGATGGCAGGCGATCGGTTGTCGTCTTTTGGGTGGGTATTTCTGCGCCGGATGAGAGGGCGGGTTGCAGGGAGGCAGCAGTGTGGGATGCACCCGCGATGCAGGGTGCATGTTTTGTGGGCGCGGCCCGGGGTGATAGCATCGATCTTATGGCGTGCTGGAAGCGTGTCGAGTCAGGGCAGGCCTCTGATCGGACAGATCAGAGTTCAGGCAATCAGAAAGGTGTGAATCGTGGCTGACAGCCGTCCTATATTGGCAATTACGCTGGGCGACCCGGCTGGCATTGGGCCGGAGGTGGTGCTGAAGGCGTTGGGGCATGGAGAGGTGTTTGCGGCTTGCCGACCGCTGGTGGTCGGTGATCGGGGCGTTCTGGAGAGGGCGGCGACTTGGGTGGATATGCGGCCTCGTTTTGAAGGTATCGCTGAGATCAGTAGCGGCAGGTATGTACAGGGGACGGTGCCGCTGCTGGATCTGGCGAACGTGGAACTGGCGGATGTGCCGGTGGGGGAGGTGAGCGCGGGGGCGGGGCGGGCCGCGGTGGAGTATGTGATGCGCGCCTGTGATCTGGCGATGGCGGGGCAGGCGGCGGCGGTGGTGACGGCGCCGCTGAACAAGGAGGCGATGCACAGGGCCGGGTTTTTGTATCCCGGGCATACGGAGCTGCTGGCCGAGCGCACGGGGGCGGAGCGGGTTTCGATGTTGCTGGTGGGGCCGACGCTGCGGGTGGTGCACGTGAGTACGCACGTTGCGCTGGAGGAGGCGATCCGGCGGGTCAGGCCGGCGCGGGTGCTGGAGGTGATCGAGTTGGCGCAGCGGTCGTGCCGGATGCTGGGGATCGAGGCGCCGCGGATTGCGGTGGCGGGGTTGAATCCTCATGCAAGCGAGAACGGGCTGTTCGGGGTGCAGGAGGCGGAGCAGATCCAGCCGGCCATCGAGACGGCGCGGGCGCGCGGCTGGACGGTGTCGGACCCGCAACCGCCGGATACGGTCTTTCTGCGGGCGACACGGGGTGAGTTCGACATCATTGTGGCGATGTACCATGACCAGGGTCATATTCCGATGAAGTTGCTGGCGTTTGACAGCGGGGTAAACGTGAGTATTGGGTTGCCGATACTGCGTACGTCGGTGGACCATGGGACTGCTTTTGATATTGCGGGGACGGGAAAGGCGAGCGAGGAGAGTATGCTGGCGGCGATTCGGGTGGCGGTGAAAATGGCAGAGGCCAGGGATTAAGGGGTTAGGTTCCGTTGGCGATTGCTTAGACCGTGAACTGCAGGGGCGAACTGCGGTTATCCGCGAAGGAACGCGAAGGGGCGCGAAGAAAACCCTCTGCTATTGGCGCGCATGATGGGCTTTTCTCGCCAGAATCACGAGAAAGTCCAACAGACTGGCTTTGCGGCCGCCTTTCCGTTGTCAGAGTTCAGACATTTTCTGACAATAGTCAGCGAGTCCCAGAAAGAAAGGTGGATTGCGGAGTCTACTGAAAACTGTCGAAGACGTGGCCGAGGCGGCGGATGCCTGCTTTGATTTCGGGTATGGGGTAGTGGGCGAAGCAGAGGCGGAGGCAGTGGTTGAGGGCGCCGACGCTGGAGCAGCGGGGGCCGGGGAGGAAGCCGACTTTGGCGTCGGCGGCGGCATCAAGGAGGTTGGTGGTGTTGAACTGGCCGGGGGTGCCTGCGGCGGTTGAGCGGTTGGCGGCGGCGAGAAAGTCGTCGGTGCAGGTGAGCCAGAAGAAGAAGCCGCCGGCGGGGACGGTCCAGGCGGCGCGGTCGCCGATGTGTTTGTGCAGGGCGGCGTCCATGGCGTCGACGCGCTGCTTATAGGCGCGGCGGAGGCTGTCCAGGTATTGCTTCTGTCCGCCCCCCTCCAGGGCGACGCGCACCAGATTTGAGGTGAACTGGTTGAGGCCGCCGCCGCTGTCGACGAGGCCGCTGTCGGCGAATTGACGCGCCTGCTGCTCGGAAGTCTGCACCCAGCCCAGGCGCAGGCCGGGCGCAAGGATTTTTGAGAAGGAGCCGAGGGAGAGCACTCTGCCGCTGTCTGCATAGGCGGCGAAGGGAGCCGGCGGCGGCGATCCGAAGTCGAGGAGATGGTAGACCTCGTCGGCGACGATGTGGAAGTCATGCTGCTCTGCGAGGGCCAGCAGTTGCTGGCGGCGGGTTTGGGAGAGCGTGCGGCCGGTGGGGTTCTGGTAGGTGGGGATGGTGTAGAGCAGGACGGGGCGGTGGCGGGTAAGCGCCTCTGCGACGGCGGGCAGCACAAGGCCGTGTTCATCGGTGGGGATGGGGACGGCGTTGAGCCGGTGGTCTTCCTGGAGGATGCGCAGGGCGAGGAAGTAGCTTGGCTCTTCGACGAAGACGGTGTCGCCGGGGCGGGTGAGGAGGGTGCAGACCAGGTTGAGGGCCTGCGAGGCGCCAGCGGTGATCATGAGCTGCTGGGGCTGGACGGGGGTACCGTAGCCGCGGCTGAGGAAGTCGGCGAGGGCCCAGCGGAAGCGGCCGTCGCCCTGGGGGAAGCCGTAGTTGAGCAGCTCGGTGTCGCCTTCGGCGAAGCGTTCGGCGGCGACCTCGCGCATGAGGGCGTGGGGCAGGAGGGCGAAGTCGGGCTGGCCGATGCCGAAGTTGATGCTGTCTGCGGTGCGGTCGACTTGGGTGGAGCGGTCGTACATGGGGGTGGACCACCGGTGATCAGTGATTGTCGGCCAGCAATCCATGGGGCCCACTGGTGCAGTCGACCGCTGTCCCGTGGCAGTTGGCCACTGCGGATCAGATGTTTTCGTCGAGCAGCTTTATGCGTTTGCTGCCGATGATGGAAATGGATTCCCGGTCGAGAAGTTTGATGCGCTTGCGTCCGATTTCGATGAGGCCGCGTGCTTTGAGGTCGTTGAGGACCTGTGTGGCGGTTTCGCGGTAGGTGCCGATGCTTTCGGCCAGGTCCTGGTGGGTGAGGCCGGTTACTTCGTCGGACTGCTGCTCGTCGGAGAGGCGCAGGAGCAGATTGGCCAGGCGGGAGGGGATGCCTTTGAAGGCCATGTTTTCGAGGCTTTCTTCGGCATCCTGCAGGCGCTTGCCGGTTATTTCGAGAATGCGCAGGGCGACCTGGGGCTTGCTGAGGATGAGCCGTTCGAGGTCGTTGCGGCTCATGACGCAGATGAGGCAGTCGTCGATGGCTTCGGCAAAGGTATTGTGCATCTTGGTGCCGAGCAGGGCCATTTCGCCGAAGAGTGTGTGGGGGCCGAGGGTTGTGATGACGAGCTTTTTGCCTTCAGGGCTGATGCGATAGAGCTGCACGCGGCCTTCCTTGAGGATGAAAAGGACTTCGCCGGGCTCCTCGGGGCGGTAGAAGACCCGTCCTTTGCGCACGGTGCTCATCGTGGTGATTCGGTTCAGTTCTTCCATTTCTCTGGATGTCAGGTCCTGAAAGACCATCAGTTCAGAGAGAAATTTCATCTTTTCCGCGGGTTGCAGCGCGGCGGACATTTTCATGATCGTCATGTTGGGTTTCTCCTGGCACGCCGCGGGTCCGGCAAGGGCGGCGGCCCCGGTTCCTCGCTATCAACTTATAGCCCTACCTTATTATACGCGTAGGGGCGAATTTATCAACCTTTTTTGGCGCTCTCACATCCGATTTGTTAAAATGCGGGCATGAATTTGCGCTTTCCCCGGCCGTTATTTCGTAAATCCGTCTCCAATGCGCCCCTCGCAAGCAGGGGCGCATTTCATGCTGACGTCCAAGGCAGGAGAGTTCGCGGATCTGCCTCCGCGCGTCGTTCGATCCGGTCCTATGGCGGCCTGAGCATCCTGTCGATTCTGGCACCGGTCGTGATTCTGATGTCGTGGAATCGTGCCATCATGCCGGAGCCGGCGGTCCCTGAAGCAGCACCGGCCCTGGAGGCACCGGCAGTTGGTGAGGGTGCCGATTGGGCGCGGAATGAGCAGGCATTGTCGGTGCGCTCCAACACCGTCAGCCCCGAACGCGCTGCACTCTCCGGGCCGGCGGTCAGAGCAGTGGCCGCGGGTGACGGGCAGTCGAGCGTTACGCCGGCGGCGACGGCTACGCCGCCACCGGCGGGTTTGCAAGGGCAGATCGTGGGCGGTGAGAAGGCGACACCGGGGGCGTGGCCGTGGATGGTTGCCATCCAGGCTTTCACCGAGCCCGGTTACCACACATTCTGCGGGGCGTCTCTGGTGGCTCCCAGCTGGGCGCTGACGGCGGCCCACTGCGTCGTGAACGCTGCGCCAGATCAGATTGTGGCGACAGTTGGCCCTCACAGGCTGGAGAGCGGGCAGGGGCAGAAGAGATCGGTTGACCGTATTGTCCTGCATCCTCGCTACGGATTCGATTTTGCCCACGACTTCGCGCACGATCTGGCGTTGCTGCATCTGTCGGAGCCGGCAGATGCCGAGCTGGTCACGCTGCTGGGCGCTGACGACCTGGCGCTGGCCGGGCCGGGCACGGTAGGGACGGTGATAGGCTGGGGGGCGCTTTCGGAGGACGGCAGCAGTGGTCTGCTCTCCTATGACCTGCAGCAGGTGGAGCTGCCGATTGTGTCGGAGGAGGAGTGCACCAGCTCAATGGGCAGGATGATCACGGAGAACATGCTGTGCGCCGGGTTCAAGGAGGGGGGCAAGGACGCGTGCCACGGCGACAGCGGCGGCCCGCTGGTGGTGCCGGACGGGGAGGGCGGCTGGCAGCTGGCCGGGCTGGTGAGCTTTGGCATTGGGTGTGCGCGGCCGGCGTTTTACGGCGTTTATACGCGTGTGAGCCAGTACCACGACTGGATACTGGCGCAGATCATTTTGGAGGAGACGGCCAAGGAGCGTGAGGAGTTTGAGATCATGCTGCCGGCAGTGCACAGCGGTGCGGCGGTACTCATGCTGCCGGCGGTTCATCATGGGCCGGAGGAGCAGCCGAAGTCGCTTGTGTCGCCGAAACCGCCGCCCTTTCCTGACGGACTGGTGCGGAAGGTGCAGGTGCCGATTCTGATGTATCACTATGTAAGCGTGCCGCCGCCCGGGTCGGACGTGTACCGGCGGGACCTGTCGGTATCGCCGGAGCTGTTCCGGAGCCACCTGCAGGCGATGGCCGACGCCGGGTATACGACGATCAGTATGTATGATCTGGTGGGCCATCTGAACCAGGGCACGCCGTTGCCGGAGAAGCCGGTGATCCTCACCTTTGACGATGGATATCGCGACAATTACGAGAACGCGTTTCCATTGTTGAAGGAGTTCGGCATGACGGGGATGTTTTTCGTGGTATCGGACTACATGGACGAGGGGAACCCGCTGTATCTGTCGTGGGATATGGCGCGGGAGATGAAGGCGGCGGGGATGTTCATCGAGTCGCACGGTCGTAATCACGCCAGTTTGCGGAATCGAAACGATGATTACCTGGTGTGGCAAGCGCTGGGGAGCGCGGAGACGATCGAGCATGAGCTGGGGGTGCGGCCGCGTTTTATTACGTATCCTTTTGGGCATTACGACAGGAATACGATCCGGATATTTGAGAGTGCGGGGTTCTGGGGAGGCGTGACGATCATCGCGGGTGCCACGCATTCGACGGATGATCTGTTTCAGTTGCGGCGCGTAAGGGTGCGGGGGACGACGAGTGCGGGGGAGTTGGTGAGGTTGTTGGGGGTGGAGTGGTGAGGGGCAGTTTTTAGTGGTTAGTTTTTAGTGGGCGGGTAAGTGACAGGTTTCGTTGATATTTTGGGGAGGTCGTTCGGGATTCAAGAAGGGCGGAACGACTGCAGGGCCTGTTTGGGATGTTTTTCGTTTGGATCTAGCAATGGATGAAACCATTTGATCCGCGAAGTTACGCGAAGGGGCGCGAATGACGGCAGAGGCGTGTCGGAATTTCTTGGGACTGAGCGGAACGGTCGGTCTTCGATTTCGCAATTGGTTGTCGTGGCAGAGGTAGATTGAATTGCCAGCGGCTGACGCTGTCGATACCGACAGTTTTCTCGAGTTCGGCCGTGCGGAAGTCGCAGCCGGCGGCTAGCGCGTGGCAGGAGTCGAGAGAGATGCCGACGCGCTCTTTGTCCTCGACCAGGTCGATGATGCGGGCCAGCTCAGGAGGTGATATTTTGATCGAGGACATCGCTATTCTTGAAAGGAAGTTCATTGACAAGAAGGCAGCAGAGTACCGCAGTAGAGGCTATGAGGTGGAGGAAAATTGCCAGCTGGATTTCCTGCCCGGCTATCGTGCTGATCTGGTCGTGCGTAAAGGTGAGGAAACCCGAGTCATTGAAGTCAAGGCCCGGACTTCGCTGGCAAGGTCACCCAGAATGACAGAGCTGGCGGAAATTCTGTATGAGAAGCCTGGCTGGAGCTATGACCTGCTGCTGGTAGGCGAGCCGGAGAAACTGGAGTCTCCTGAGGGTGCGCAGCCTTTTGCGGAGGAGGAGATCCGCCGGCGACTTGCCGAGGCGGAGGAGGTTCTTGAGAAGGGTTCGGGCGAAGCCGCCTACCTGTTGGTCTGGTCGGCTTGCGAGGCAGCGATCCGGAATTTGATCGAGACCGCGGAGATTTCCATCAGGCGCGTCACCACGGCGTCTTACGTCCTCGACACGGCGGTCATGCACGGCATCATTTCGCGCGAGGACCACGACTATCTGACCGACATGATGAAGTATAGGAATGCAATTGCTCATGGTTTTGATGTCAACGGATTCAGCGACAAAAAGGTGGCTGAGTTGATCGAGGTTGTTGAGCGGCTGCTGGATTCGGAGCCTGAGCTGGCGTGAAGGCGGGCGAGAGGCGGCTCGGAGCGGCGTAGTTCTCGTGCTGCTGAGGTCTTACGGCCTTATCTCTAGTAGGGCACCCCACAATTCAAGCAAGTCTCATAATGGTTGTCATCCTTACCGGGCGGTGAATTCGGCGGCGTTTAACTTCGCGCGCGGGAAGGAAGGGCAAGGCGGCAGCGGCTATATTAAAGGTAGCCTTTAATATGGAAGCATAAATGTGTTATAGGGCCACATGAAAGTTGGGAAAGGCCAGCTACTTGATATGAGGGTAGTCAAGTTTGCCCAACAGGCAGTTGAGATGTATGCGGAGAGTATGTGCAGTCAACTTGCTACAAAGGTGTGCACATTGTCACCGACTACCGTGCCCGAGCCGGGCTTCGTCATCCTGGACGTTGAGCGCCCTTGGCCGGTCGAGATCGACTCCCGGGCGGGGGTGGACGCCGGACACGGTCACCAGCTGGAAGGGA
>JAPPKT010000391.1 GCA_028819675.1 Caldilineaceae bacterium
CAAACAGTTCTTCCACGGTTTCCGAGGAAGTTGGCTGCCCAGTTTACTTCATAGCGGTTCTACACAAGAGCATGCCCAAGTTTTCCCCTCATCAGCTGACCGCCATCGCTGAAGACGTTTTCGTGGCCGCCGGCTTGGAACAAGGCGAGGCTCGGACTGTGGCGGAACACCTGGTGCAGGCCAACCTGGCCGGACACGACTCACACGGTGTGCTGAGGATCCCGGAATATGTGGAATGGATGGAAGCGGGCGACGTTGTCCCAGGTCAGCACATAGCGATTGTGCACGAGACCGATATCATGGCTGTGATGGAGGGGGGCTGGGGCTTTGGCCAGGTCATCGGTCTGGAGGCGTTCGAGGTAGCGATGGAGAAGGCGCGGGAGAACGGCGTCGGCATCATCGCGGTCAGCCGGTGCGGGCACATTGGGCGCGTCGGGCATTATCCTTACCTGGCGGCAGAGCAGGGGCTGGTGACGGTGATGTTCGTCAATACGCATGGGGGCGGCAAGCTGGCCGCGCCGTGGGGCGGGCGGGGGCGGCGGCTGTCGGCGAACCCGATTTCCGTTGGGATCCCGCGCAAGGACGGGGAACCGCTGGTGCTGGACATGGCGACGTCGGCGATTGCCGACGGCAAGCTGAAGGATATGCTGAATCGGGGTGTGCCGGCGCCGGCCGGATGCATTGTTGACGCAGACGGCAATCCGACAACAGACCCTGCGGCCTATGTCGGGCCGCCTGAGGGCGCCCTATTGCCCTTTGGCGGGCACAAGGGATTTGGTTTGTCCTTTGTCATCGACATTTTGGCCGGCGCGCTGTCGGGCGCAGGGTGCAGCCGCGATGGTGTGAACCGCATTGGCAACGGATTTCTGGCAATTGTGATCCAGCCTGAGAAACTGAGGGACGGCGACGGCTTCTATGCCGACGTCGAAGGGCTGGTGCAGCACGTCAAGGGTTCGGAGCCGGCGGCCGGGTTCGACGAGATCCTGGCGCCGGGCGAGCCGGAGATCCGCACACGTCAACAGCGGATGCGGGAAGGCATCGTGATTGACGATACGGCGTGGGGCAAGATCTGCGCCGCGGCCGCGCGCTACGGTGTCAGGTTGACCGCGTCAGAATAGGGCCCCGTAGGCACTGAAATAGTTTTCGCTGGTCATCAAGCCCCGTCCCGGCATTTCAAACTCCCGCAGTGGAAACGGCAGAGAGAAAAAGGAGAAGGTGAATCGTTCGGCCGCGCTATTGGCGCTCAACCGAACACGGTGATTCATCGCTCTGATCGCGCCTTGGGACCACATCTCCATCAGGTAGCCCGGGTAGAGCAGGATCGAGTCCTCGGCGTCAACAGATTTCCACACAGATTCCCCGTGCTCGCCGACCACCTGTAGCTCCAACTCTTCGTCGATACCGAAAGGGAATACGGTGAACAGAGAGGCATCGGGATGCGCGGAGAGCCGCGTGTTGTCTGCTGCGGTGGAGGTGAACTGCAGTTGCGGCGGATAGTAGTTGTTGGAAACCATGTGGCCGACGTTCTGACGGTAGAATTCGAGCAGGCCGGGTATGTCAAGCCGTGTCAGCAGTTCGGTCTCCAACGAACGCACTGTCTGCAAGACCTCCTTCCAACCGCCTTTCAGAAAGCCCTGAAACTCTTCGGGGTAGCGGTCCATCGGGTAGAACTCGGAGAGGACGAAGGTGCTGATGAGGTCGTCTTCGGCCTGATGGCTGCTGTCGGTCTGGCCGTAGTAGGAAAAGCCGTCGTAGGCATACCCATAGCGCTCTTGAAGAAAGCGAAGTTGATAGTCACGAACTCTGTGGATGAAGGATCGAAAGGCCTCCAGGAGTTCGGTACAGTCCAGGGCGGCGCGGGAGGTTACGAGGTATCCTCTTGACTTCAGTAAGTCTGCACTTTGCGGGTCGATCACGGTTTGGTTACTCCACGTTCAGAGTTTCAGGTGCGCAAGCGCGCTCCGCTTCAGAGCAAGAAACTCCGGCTCCAGGATTGTATTTTCGTCACGCGGATGGGGCAAGTCGATTTTGAGGTCGGCGGTGATACGGCCGGGACGGGGGCTGAATACGAGCATGCGGTCTCCCAGGAGCAGCGCCTCGTCGATGTCGTGGGTGATGAAGAGAATCGTCTTGGAAAACCGCGTGCGAACGCCCAGCAGCCATTGCTGCAGCATGCGGCGGGTGAGGGCGTCGAGGGCGCCGAAGGGTTCATCGAGGAGCAGGATGTCGTAGCCGGCGAGGAAGGTGCGCAGCAGCGCGGCGCGCTGCCTCATGCCGCCCGAGAGCGTGCTGGGCCAGCTGTCTTCAAAGCCGTCGAGCCCGAAGAGCGGGAGCAGCTGACGCGCTTCTTCGCGGGCGGCGTCGCGGCTGCCTCCGGCGAGCTCCACTCCGAGGATGACGTTTTCGAGCACCGTGCGCCAGGGCAGCAGGGTATCGCGTTGGGGCATATAGCCAAAGCACCCCTGCCGATCCGACGGTTCGGGCAGGGGCTGCCCTTGCAGAACGATCTGGCCGCTGTCCGGCTGTACGAGGCCGGCCAGAAGGCGCAGAAGGGTGGACTTACCGCAGCCGCTGGGGCCGATGATGGTCAGGAACTCGCCCTCCTCGACGTTGAAGGTCAGGTCGACGATAGCTTCGACTTCGCCGCGCGATCCCCGGCGCGTGCCGC
This sequence comes from Caldilineaceae bacterium, assembly GCA_028819675.1. The sequence continues at coordinate 2,669 of JAPPKT010000391.1, forward strand.
CGCTGAAGGTCTTGGAGAGCGAGTCGACCGCCAGTAGGGTCATTCTTTGTCCGGCAGGAACTCGTTCGTATATGCGCCCTCGCCGTCAAACGACTCGATGATGCCGCCGTCGATCAGGAAGTCGGCGTAGGCCTGCCAGACTTCGCCGGTCTGGATGCCCCATTGCGCGGCTTCTGCCTGGTATTCGTTGGCCAGCCATTCCTGGCTGGCATGGACGAGGTCGGCGTCCAGGTCCGGATTGGCCGCCAGCAGAATGTCTGCGGCCTCGGCAGGGTTGTCGATGGCGAACTCAAAGCCTCTGGCCGTCGCCGCGACGAAAGCCTTCACGGTGTCCGGATCGTTGGCGATCATGGCCTCGCCGGTGATCAGGATCGGCGTGTAGTAGTCGGGGATGCAGTCCAGGTAGTCCTTGAGCATGATGATGTTGAGATCGATACCCTGCAGCTCGGCGTTGATGCCGGTCCAGGCGTAGTAGATCCAGGCGAAGTCGACCTGGTCGGCTTCGGTGATGGAGAGGAAATCGGCCCAGCCGACATCGATGAATTCAATCTCCGCGGCCGACCCGCCGGCGCATTGCATGAGCAGGTCGATGGTTGGATACTCGATTGGTGAGCCGAAGCTGCCGTAGCGCTTGCCGGCGAGGTCGGTGGGCCCCTCTATGCCGGCGCTACTGCGGGAGGCGAATCCGGAGGTGTTATGCTGGATGACGGCGGCGATCGAGACGATGGGCACGCCCTCGACGCGGGCGAAGGTGGCCCCCTCCTGGTAGCTTACGCCGAAGTCGGCCGAGCCTGTGCCCACGACCTGGTGTACGTCGGACTCGCCCGGTATGACGATATCCACGTTGAGGCCGGCCTCCTCATACCAGCCCTTGTCCTGGGCGACATAGATTCCGGTGTGATTGGTATTCGGCGTCCAGTCCAGCAGCAGGGTGACATCTGTCAAGGCGGCGGTGCCGGCCCCGCTTTGGGCGGCTGGCGCCACCGGTACACAGGCAGCCGCCAGCGCCAGCGACATCAGAATTGCAATCAGAAGGGTGGTTCGTGAAAGTCGATTTCGCATCATCTCCTCCTTGGAGTAAGGACCTGCCTATGGCAGCCGCCGGACGGCAACTGCCGTCAACGTTCGTCAAAGTGCCAAGGCATCATGCCGCGCTCGAGTGCAAAGACGGCCAGAAACAACATAATGCTCAGGAGTGAAGTGATGACAATGGCCGAGAAGACCTGTGCGGTCTTGAACGCGGCCGACGAGCGCAGCATGTAGATGCCCAACCCCTGTTTTGCGCCAACCCACTCCCCAACGATGGCGCCGGTTACGCTGTAGGTGGCTGCGATTTTGAGGCCAGAAAAGAAGTAAGGCAGAGCGGCAGGCAACCGCACCTTGCGCCAGATCTGCAGCCACGTCGCTCCCATCGAGCGGAAGAGGTCGATCAGTTCGGGCTCGGTAGAGGTCAGCCCATCGCTTGTGTTAACGGCGATGGGGAAGAAACAGAAGAGCGTCACGACGATTACCTTGGGCGCGATGCCGAAGCCAAACCAGATGATGAGCAGCGGCGCCAGCGCCAGGATGGGCACGGTCTGGGAGATGACCAGAAGCGGATAGATGGCGCGCTGCAGGAGGGGAGAAAAGTTGATGGCGGCTGCGACCGACACACCTGCTGTCACGGCAATGCCAATGCCGATTGCGACCTCCAGCATGGTCTGGGCGACGTGGACGCCGAGCAGAGCGCGCATCTCCCAGAATGCCTGCCAGATGGCCGAAGGCGAGGGCACGATCCACTTGGGCACTTCGAGGCCCCAGACGACAAGCTCCCAGAGGAACGCCAGCGTCAGGAGAACGGCGGCTGGCAGGAACAGGCGCGCCGCCCGCATCAGCCGGCCCCCCGGAACTTTGAAACCTTTTCCTCAATGGTGGACCCGCCTACGGCCTCGCCGATCTTGATGATCGTCACCACACCTGCTACACCGTCGACAAAGCAGGCGCGATGGGCTCTTTTGGCCACGTCGAGGCAGGTTTCGAGGTCGCCTTCGACGGTCGTGCCCAGGGCGCCGACCTCGTATTTGAGGCCCGATGCCTGGATTACGCCGATAGCGCGATCGACGATTGAATAGACATCGCCGCCGGTCGAGGGGAGTACTTGAATATCGACATTCACCGGGTCGGACATGGTGTCTCCTTTCCCAACAAAAAAACCGCCCTGTCAGGCGGTTGGCGTTTGGTGCAAAATGCAGTTTTTCAACTCATCGCTAAGGTTCCTACGCCAGCATTACCTGGATCAGGTGTGTCGGTCATCTCCACGGAGCGCCATTCGGACGCGGTAGGAGATCTCTCAGCCCAGTTCTTCCGAGCTCCCGATTGCGATTCGGTTGTTCAGGTGCAGGTGCTCCCGGTCAGAGAGCAGTTGCGCACAGTATATTTGATCTACTCATGTCGGTCAAGTCAGGAACAGTGGGGTTCCCAAGGGGTGCCCGCACAGCTGGACCGGAAGGCGCCAGTTGCCTTACGAGAGCCGGCGCCTTCCGGAATACTGCGCAGATCTCAGGCGGCGACCATCTTCCCTGCGTGCAGGAGCGGCTGCGCTGCACCGATGCGCTCGTCGCGGAACTGCTTGGTATAGAGGTCGTAGTAATGGCCCCGCCGGCGAATCAGCTGGGCGTGGGTGCCCTGTTCGGCGATGCGGCCGTCCTCGATCACCAGGATTCGGTCCGCCTTGCGAATGGTCGAGAGGCGGTGGGCGATGACGAAGCTGGTGCGGTCGGCCAGGATGGCGTCCATGGCATCCTGGACCAGTGCTTCGGTGAGTGTGTCGACGGAACTGGTGGCCTCGTCCATGACGAAGATATCGGGGTCGGCGAGGATTGCCCGCGCCAGGCTCAACAGCTGCGTCTGGCCGACCGAAAGGAGGACGCCTCCTTCGCCGACCTGGCTGTCATATCCTTCCTCCAGCTCTTCGATGAAGGTATGCGCGCCGGCGACCTTGGCAGCGTTCACGACCTCATCGTCGGATGCGTCGAGCCGGCCGTAGCGAAGATTGTCCCATATCGTACCGGAGAAGAGGTACGGGGTCTGCAAGACAACGCCGACACGGCTATGGATTCCGTGCAGTGTCAACTCTGTATAGTCCCTGCCGTTGATCAGTATGCGTCCCTTTGAGGGTTCGTAGAAGCGGCAGACCAGGTTGACGATGGTCGATTTGCCGGCGCCCGTTGGCCCCACCAGTGCAATCGTTTCTCCCTGTTTCACGTGCAGGCTGAAGTCACGCAGGACCGGATTTTCCTCCTCGTATTGGAAGTCCACGTTGTCGAAGACGATGTCGCCCCTCAAGCTATCGGGATCTTGTGCGCCGCTGCGGTCCTGGACCTCGGGCACGGCGTCGACGAGGCTGAAGATGCGTTCTCCGGAGGCGATGGCCTGCTGCATTTCGGCATAGATGCGCGCCATCTCCTGGATTGGAAACAGCATGTGGGTGATATAGAAGATGAAGGCCTGAATGCCGCCGATGGTCATGCCCCCCAGTTGGAACTGCTGGCCGCTGTAGAGGATAACGCCGGAAATTGCAACTGCGCTTATCAGTTGCACCACAGGCAGGAAAAGAGCCGACAGCCACGCAGCCCGAAATCCGGCGCGGTACATGGTCCGGGTGAGATCGGTGAATTCTTCGAGGTTGCCCTCTTCGCGGCGAAGAGATTTGACCACGCGCACACCGGTTATGTTTTCGTTGTAGGCCCCGGTGATCTGGGAATTCGTCTTGCGCACGTCGCGGTATTCCACCAGTATCTTCTTCTTGAAGCGGAAAGCCACCACGATCAGCACTGGAATGACGGCGGCAACGATCAGCATCATCTGTACGTTGATCATGGCCATGAAGACCAGAGAGACGGCGATTGCCACACCGCCCCAGAGCAGATCCATGAAGCCCCAGGAAACCAGATCCCCTACCCGGCTGGCGTCGGCGGTAAGTCGACTCATCAGCCACCCGACAGGTGTGCGATCGTAGTATGAGAGCGACAGCTCCTGCAAGCGGGCGAACATGGTTTTGCGCAGATCGTATTGAACGCGCTCACCCAGCCGCCCCGCCGAATAGATGAAGCCCATTACGCCCAGGGCCACGAGCAGGAGTCCCAGCCCGTATTGGATGACCAGCCGCCAGATCTGCTCCGCATCGCCAGCCACAATGCCTTCGTCGACAATCCGCTTGGTGAGAAGGGTCAAGTACCCGTCGAGCACGGAGGTTATTACCACTGACAGCAGATAACCGAGCATAAGCGGCCAGTGCACCAGGCCCAGACGAAAGATGCGCAATACGGTTTCGCCGTTAAATTCCGTTTCAAATTCTTCTTCTTCAAAGTGTTCGTGTTCTGACATAGGTCAACCTTTTGCAACAGAATGGGGGATTCCGGGAGCAGAGGGCGAACCGTTCGCAAGCGGGAGAGGTTGTCCCTCCTCACGCTCGTCGAGCTTTTCCTCTGCGGCTTCGACAACAGCTGCGATTTCTCGTTCAAGGTCAGCTTCGATCTGGACCTGCAGTTCGAATATCTGGCGGTAGACACCCGGTTGGGCGACCAGCTCGTCATGACTGCCCTGCTGAATAATCCGGCCTGCTTCCATCACCAGGATCTGGTCGGCCGTCATGACGCTCTGCACGCGGTGCGCAATGATGAAAGTGGTTCGCCCTTGCATCAGCCGCTGCAGCGCGGCGCGGATGGCGGCATCAGTTTCGGTATCGACACTGGATGTGGCGTCGTCCATGAGCAGAATTGCCGGGTCCTTGAGCAGGGTGCGGGCAATCGTCACGCGCTGCTTTTGCCCGC
>JAPPKT010000366.1 GCA_028819675.1 Caldilineaceae bacterium
GCCTCCCCCATCCCCCTCAAAGACCCTGTAGGGGCAGGCCTTGTGCCTGCCCAGGCCCGCGTCCAAACGTCGCCTCCCCCATCCCCCTCAAAGGACCCGTAGGGGCAGGCCTTGTGCCTGCCCTGCGCCTCTCCAAAAGCCGGTACACAATATCACCCACCGCCACCGCGCATTCACCATCTGACCCTTCTCGCCCCAATATGGATTACCCGCTTTTCTGGAAAACTGAGAGGATTTACAGGTTTCGCAGAAGATACTGTGCTCTGCGTCTCTGCTGAAGTTGAACTTGTCAGGCAACAACCTGGCAGTGTACACCAAAGATTTCGCGCACATATTCCAGACTATGCGCGTGAGCCTGGACCAGATCAACTGTGTGAGGAGTACCTTCTTCACGCGCCAGCTCGACCATGAGCCAACCGTCAAAGCTCACCTCGGCCAGCACCTGTGCCAGTTCTCGGCAATCTGGGTCGCCATCACCCAGAGCTTCATCCCAAATTCCCTGACTTGAGCTCCGCAGCTCCACAATTTCAAGCCTGGACGCGTATTCCCGAATCCACGCCCCCGCATCCTGGCCGCCTCGGCACATCCAATCGGCATCTACTGTCAGACCCACGTCCCTTGCGTCCGTGTGCTCCAGCAGGTGGCGCAGCTCACGACCGTTTTCGGTCAGTTCGGGCAAATGATGATGCACAACGAGACGTAAGCCCTCACCCCTTAATGCATCGCCCAGCAGAGCGAATCCCTCGGCCTGCACTGCCAGCATCTCGTCGGTCTTGCGCACCCCAATCGGTTGAGGATTGGCATTGATAAACTCTGCCCCCATCGGTAGCAACAACCGCGCTCTCGCAACAATTGTTTCGATCGACTGCGCCTGTGTGCCAGGTTCATGCACCAACGCATGCACGTATGACCCCGCCAGCCGCACCCCATGCCTGTCCAGAGCCGCCTGCCAGCAACTTGCCCAGTCCCCTTCTCCCTCTAACGGATCGAGAAGCCCTTCAAAGTAGGCGTAGCCCGCCCGGGCCAGGCCGGCCGCAACCTCGTCAATCCGCTCCGTCAGAAAGTGCCATCCGTAATGTTGAGACCAGCGATAGAAGCCACTGCAAATCCGCATGGCATGACGCTCCTGTCTGCCGTCTTCCTGGAGGCAATACCGGGCTCCCTACCGGCTTAATTCTACGCTTTCGCCCGAATTGGAACTTTCCACTGCCGCAACGGCCATGCGTATGCTATCCAGGTTGTCGCGGCCTGTACATTCCGGCTCGCGCCCCTCTTCCATAGCGCGCAACATCTCTCCCATCGAACCCGCGAAGCCCTCGTATCCCCAGGTGCCCGCGATTTCGTAAGTCTGGACCTGCTCCGGCGAATCCTTCAACGACACGCTTAACTTGGCCGTGCCCATGGGATTGCTGAGCAGCGCGCTCCCCCGTGTGCCATCCAGGAACCACAGATGATCATGCAGAGCAGGCGCCGAAACGATGTTGTTAAAGTGCAGGGTCGTCATGACCTGGGCCGACTCCTCATATTCAAAAAGGATCGTATAGATCATCGGGGAAACCGCATTCTGGCCCGGCACCATCGTGGTTGTCGCCTTCACCCGCAGCGGTGTGTGACCACTGAAGTAGCGGCTCAAATCAACATAGTGGATACCATGATCGACGATGTTGAAATCCTCATGCTCGGCGTACCAGCCATAGTCCTGATAGGCCCGATGAAAGTGAGTAACGGCGTAGACATGCCCCAACACGCCCTGTTCGACCAGGAGCCTCAGCGCTCGGTGTGGCGGCGCCCAACGCGCCTGGTGATTGACCATTAGCGTCACCCCGGCGTCGCGGCATATCTCAACAATACGCTCCGCCTCGCCCAAGCTGGGAGCCAGGGGTTTTTGCGAAAAGATGTGCTTGCCAGCAGCTGCGATCTTCTCGACCAGAGGCAGACGTTGGTAAGCGTGTACCGCCAGATCAACGATCTGCACATCAGGATGCGAAAGCAGTTCATCCGCGTAGGCTGTAACCAAGGGATTGTCGAAATTGGCTGCTATATTGCGCGCCTTCTCAACCGTCTTATCGCAACAAGCCACCACGCGGTAGCCCGCCCTCTTGTAAGCGGGCATCTGCGATCGAAGGACGATGTTGCCGCATCCGATGAAGCCAATGCCATAGCCCAGATCAGAGGGCAGATCGGGCTGGTAGTCACCAGGTTGCAGGTCCGGGAACATGGCTATGGTTCTCCTTGGACGTAGCAGGAGGCGAAGGTCGTACCAACCTCCTGCTCAACTCAGTTGGCAGAAGAAATGTACTCGGGCTCGTTTACATGGTTCAGAACAGCGGCTTCCAGGTGCAAAGTCCGGCTGATCCCCGAAAGGCCGAGCGGCCACGCGAAGAAAACCCGATACGCTCTTTGTGTTCTCCGCGTCCTCCGCGGACAGCAAGGTGTTCTTCGCGCCCCTTCGCGTGCCTTCGCGGATAAATCAGTTCTGTTTATCGCAACGCGCAAGCGAGAAAAACCATTACAGGTCTGTAGGCTTTCTGCTTTAATGGAGTTCTGAACGGCCTTCCCAAACTGTCAGCGAAACCAGATACTTCAGGCTGCTTCCCTACGGGCTCAAATTCAACACACGCCCTCGATTATCAATCCCACCAGCCCGGTCCGACCCCCCAAGAACAAACGCCGTCCCCCCGTAACCCACCACAGGCATCCCATGAATGCCCGCCGGCAGCTCAGGCAAAAGCGTCCACGCGCCCGACTCCCCGTCATACACCTCCGCGCTGGCCAGCGCCGTCCACGGACGCGTTCCCAATATCTCGCCGCCCGCCACCACGATCCGGCCGCCCACCACCGCCGCACCGAACCCGCTGCGCGCCTCGATCATATCCGGACCGTCCCGCCACGCACCACTGTCCGGACTGAATATCTCCACCGTCGCCAGCGCGCCCGTCCCGCCCCAACGTCCACCGATGACCCACAACTCGTCGTTGAACGCCACCGCCGCCACATGCTCGCGCGACTGCGCCGGACCCGGCAAAACCGCCCACGACTCCTCCTCCGGATCAAACCGAAGCAGTGCCGTCGTACCCCCAGTGCCGCCCACCAGATAAATGAAATCCCCCAACAACACCGCTTCCCCGCTCATGCGCCGCTCCGGCATCAGACCGGACTCCGTCCACGCGTCGGTCGCCGGATCGTAGACCAGGATCGATGCCGTTGCCTGCCAGCTCAAGTCCGGCCCCCCGCCAAAAACATAGACCTTGCCATCGTAGCCGGTCACCATCATATGGTGCGCCGGTTCCGGCATCGGCGCCAACTCCGTCCAGCTGTCGCTCGCCGGATCGTACGCCTCAAAACTGGTCAAACCGCCAAACCCGCCCGGCACGTAGAAGATCCCATCTACAACCGCCACCCGCATCTCCGAGCGCGCCGTCGGCATCGCCGCGCCGCTCTGCCAAATGCCTACCCGTTCCGACCCGTCATCCGCTACAGCCGTGGGAGCCTCCGCGGGCGAAGGCTGGGCTGGAAACTGACCCGCCGCACAGGCCCCCAGAAGCAGAACAGCCGCGGCCGTCTGCAAAACAGACACCGCGGCTGCAGGAAATCTTTTCATTGTCCTATCCTCTCACCAACCCTTCTATCGCCTCTCCCCACGCCAGCAACCGCTCATCCGCCCCGAACGGCGCGCAGAACTGCACACCCAGCGGCAGACCGCCTTCAGCCTCACCCGTCGGAACCGCCAGCGCCGGCACACCCGCGTTCGTCCACGGCAGATTCATGATCGGGTTGCCGGTCGAATGGATTCCATACGGCGCAGGGCCCGGCGCAGCCGGCGCGATCCACAGGTCGGCCCCGCAAGCGAGAAGCGCCTCCTTCATCTTGTGCCGCAATCGCAGCTGGTCAGCGCGTATCCCGTCCCGTTCCTCGTCCGTGACCGTCGTCCCCGTCTCCATGATCTCGTGCATATGCACGCTATACCGGTCCGAATACGCCTTGTACCACTCCCTATGCACCTCTGCCACTTCGACAGCAGTCAAACGGCGGTGGCGCACGTTAAGATCGGCATAGTTCGGGAAGAACGGAACGCGTTCGACACGGAACCCCTCAGCAGCTAACCTGTCCAGCGTCTCCTCGAACTGCTGCAAACCGGCCTCCTCGGCCTCTTCTAGATAGGGGCCGTCCGGGACCGCCAGTGCCGGCAGACCGTCGGGAGGCGCACCCGCGCTGTCATCCCAACTTCCCAGCAGCGCTGAGCATGCCAGCTTCATCGTCGCCACATCCTGGCTGAATAGCCCCGCATGGTCCACAGACTTCGAGAAGAAAAGCATCCCAGCCGTATCAATCCTGTCATAACTGGGCTTGAAGCCAATGATCCCGCAGAACGCCGCCGGCCGTATGACCGAGCCAATCGTCTGCGTGCCCAGCGCCAGCGGAAAGAACCCCGCTGCCACACCCGCGGCCGAACCGCTGCTCGAGCCGCCCGGCGTATGTTCAGTGTTATGCGGGTTCCGCGTCGGCCCCGGCTGAAAGTACGCGAACTCTGTCGTCACAGTCTTGCCCGCGATCAGCGCGCCGTTCCGCTTCAGGCGCGTCACCACATCCGATTCCACCCCCTCGAACAGCTCCGCCGGCAGCTTCGAACCGGCCTTCGTGGGAAACCCATCCACGCGAAAAAAGTCCTTCACACCCACAAGCAGCCCGAACAAAGGCGGCCGCTGCGCCGGATCAGGGAAGCGGGCCAGCAGCGCTTCGGCCTCACGCGTCAGCCGCGGGCGTCGCCCCGGCTCCGGCAGCAACGCCTGGATGAGCGAGTCCTCAGCGTCAATGCGGTCGCAGACCTCTTGGACATACGCAACCAGATCGCTCTCGCCGCTACGCAGCGCAGCCGGGCTTGGAAATTCTCTTTCAGGCATCAAATATTCTCCGGTGTCGCCATCATTGATCTTCCTGTTCGCTACTGCCGTCGGCCCAGCCACTCGATCCGGTCCGCTAGCGCAGAAACGCTTCCACCAGCCCGCCGTCTACGTTGAGAATCTGCCCAGTCGTCTTCGCCAGCGCCCCGCTCAGCAGCAGATACGCCGCCTCGGCCTGGTCCTCCGGCAGAATCGCCTGCTTCGTCAGGGTCCGCTCAGCATAGAACGCCGCCAAACGGTCCCGCAGCGCCTCTGTCTCCTCCCACTCTTCGAACGGCAGCCCGTACTTCTGCAACCCCGATATGACCCGCTCCCGCGGGAACATCGAGCTGCCCGTCACCACCGTCGCCGGAGCCAGCCCGTTGACCCGCACATTCGGCGCCAACTCGATCGCCAGCTCCCGCACCAGATGGTTGGCCGCCGCCTTGCTCGTGTCATAAGCCAGCGACCCCTTCTTCGCCACCGCCCCGTTCACGCTCGTCGCGATCACCAGCGAGCCCGGCAGCCCCTGCTTCTCCCAGATCTTGCGCGCTTCGTCCGCAACAATATATGCCCCTTTGACGTTCACGTCGAACGTCGTGTCCCACTTCTCATCCGGAATCTGGCCGCTCGCATCCGGTGGATAGTAGTAACCCGCCGTAATAACCAGATGGTCGATGCCGCCATAGGCCAGCAGCGTCTGGTGGAAGAGAGCCTGCACACTGGCCCTGTCGCCCGCATCCACTCCCAGCCCAATCGCCGGCCCGCACGCCGAGATGCCCGTACCCGCGACGCCGATGCCGACCCCATAGATGCCGGTCAACTCATCCGCCGTCGCCTGCGCCGCCTCCGCGTTCAGGTCCGCACACACCACATGCGCACCCTCCTTCGCCACCCGGTGCGCAATCGCCCTCCCGATGCCGCTCCCCGCGCCGACCACCACAACCACGTTGCGCGCCAGCTCCTGCTCCGGTGGCATCCGCCTCAGCTTCGCCTCCTCCAGCAACCAGTACTCGATATCGAAAGCCTCCTGCTTCGGCAGCGCAATGTACTTGCTGACAGTCTCCGCGCCCCGCATCACCTCCACCGCGCAGTTGTAGAACTCCGCCGTCACCCGGCTCTCACTCTTATTCTTCCCCCACGCGATCATCCCCACGCCCGGAATCAGGATCACCGTCGGGTTCGGGTCCCGCATTGCCGGCGAATCCGGATGCTTGTGCGCGTCGTAGTAGTCGGCGTAGTCCTGCCGGTACTCGGCCAGCCCGCTCGCCAACTTCCCCAGCAGCGCATCCACATCCTTCGTCTCCGGATCCCAGTCCACGTAGAGCGGCTTGATCTTGGTCCGCAGGAAGTGGTCCGGACAGGACGTCCCCAACTCCGCCAGCCGGGCCGCGTCATGGCTGTTCACGAAGCGCAATATCGCCTCGTCCGCCTGCACCGTGCCCACAAAAACATTCTCCTGGCTGACCATGCCCCGCAACGCCGGCAGCAACGCCGCCAGCAACGCCTCCCGCTCGCTATCGCCAAGCGCCGCATACTTCTGACCGCCGAAAGTCTCTGCCCCCTTGTCCCGGCTCTCAATATACAGGGCCGCCTTCTCGATAATATCCAGGCTCAACTCGTAACAGGCCTTGTCGTCCCCGGCCCAGTTGATCAGCCCGTGACCGCCCATCATAATGCCTTCCATCGCCGGGTTGGCCTCCGCCGCCTCACCCATCACCAGCCCCAGATCGAAGCCCGGCCGCTGCCAGTCCACCCAACCCAGCTGATCACCGAAAATCTCCGCCGTCAGCGCCTCTCCATCCTCGGCCGCGGCAATCGCGATAACCGCGTTGGGATGCGTATGGTCCACGATAGCGGCGGGGATAAACGCGTGCAGCGGCGTGTCGATCGATGAAGCCCGCGGGTTCAGGTCGTATACGCAGTGAAGATACTTCCCCACCATCTCGTCTTCGATAGGCGTCTTGACCCCCTTCTCGTCGGCCGCGTCATAAATCGCCCGCAGCTGCCGGATCTTGTCCATGTACAGCGACGAAAAATTCTCCCGCTTCGAAGTGCGCAGGTCCCCGCCCGATCCCTTGACCCAAAGCACCTCAACCGTCTCGCCTGTCAGAGGGTCGGTCTCCATATACTTGGAGGACGTATTGCCTCCACCCGTATTGGTGATGCGCAGGTCCTGCCCCAGTAGATTGGAACGGTAAACAAGACGCCCGACCGGATCGAGACCGGCCGCGACTTCATCGTCCCACGAGTAAGATACATGTCGATAATCGCTGGGTGCAGTCATGTCAACACTCCCAATATGTAGAAAAGACCGGTGGCTGGAACCCGTGCCCGATAGGAAAGTTATATCGCCAGCCGCAGTCTCCGGCGGCTGGTCACAACAGTTGGCAGTGTAGCAGAAAGCACAGCGCTGCGCTAACAGTTGGCCTCAGGAAAGGGGGCGAGGGTGCATCCCAATATTGGGGTGAACTTTCCTGTCCCTCGGGTAGCAACGGAGCCATATCCAGTCCGCGATCAATTCTGAGTCAGACGAGGAGCTGCTCCTAACCCCTGGTCCCTGTCCCCTGTTCCCTGCTTTTCTGGGCGGTCGGGCCT
>JAPPKT010000007.1 GCA_028819675.1 Caldilineaceae bacterium
TGGATTTCACTGCTCGACATGTATGTAGCAGAACGATAGACTACCGTGTAACCTGAAGCGGGCTGTCGCTGTCCGTTTGAGTTCGGGCAGCGATGGCTCGTCGTGATACCAGTCGCCAAGGATACCCAACATGTTCGTTTACGCCCTGAAACGCCTGGCCGTGGCTGTTCCCACCTTCGTTGCAGTGCTGCTCATCACATTTACGCTCACCGTGGTCAGCCCTTTCGATCCGGTGGCGATGATGATGACTCAGTTTGAAGGAACGCTCGACACTCTTGCAAGAGAAGAGGTCATAGAGAGAATCCGGGACCAGTACGGCCTGAACGACTCCTACTGGGTCCAGTTTACGCGCTGGGTTGGGCGTCTGTCGCAGGGAGACCTTGGCATCTCTATTAACGGTCAACGCGATGTTCTGCGCATGATCGTGAAAACGTTTCCCATTTCGTTTCAATTGGGTCTGGCCGGAGCCGTTGTCACCACTATATTGGGGATCCCCCTGGGTTGTCTTGCGGCTCTCAGACAGAATACCTGGTTAGACTATACGATTGTAGGGGGCACGCTCGGCTTCAGAACGGTGCCGGTCTTTGTGCTTGCTCCGCTGCTATTGGTCCTCTTTGTGCTTGTGCTCGATATTATGAGAGTGCCGCGCGGGTGGGACGGGCTCTTCCAGAGTAAAGTGATTCTGCCGGTCTTCATTCTCGCATTGGGTCCATTGCCGGTGGTTGTCCGGCAGACGCGAGCGGCGGTGCTGGAAGTTTTTTCGATGGACTATGTTCGCACTGCCAAGATGAAGGGGCTGCATATGTGGCGCATCATTCTGCGCCACATCCTTCGCAACGCCCTAATCCCCGTTGTCACCACGTTGGGCTTCATTGCCGAGGGTTTGATCGTTGGCAGCATTTTTCTTGACAGCATCTTCGCGATCCCAGGGTTTGGAGGCGTGGCTGAAGCCGGTTTTCGGGGCTTCGACTATCCGGTCATAATGGGCGTAACCATGGTCAGCGCGATCATGATTATTCTCACGAACCTTCTGGTTGATCTAGTTTATCCCTTCCTCGATCCCCGAATCAAGATCGAGTAGAAATCTTAGCGATCCTTGCACCGGGGACGCCGGATTGCGTGGGACCCGGCGCCACAAACAGTCTAACTATCGGGAACATCATTAGATGAGCGAAAGCAGCGAGTCAGTAGCTAACGGAAGTTTGGGAGAGGAGCTGGCGGGGGAAGGGGCGCTCCAGACACGGTCGCTCTGGAAGGATGCGGTGGGCCGCCTGTTGCGCAATCGACTCTCCGTAATCGGTCTCATTATCACTATTATGCTGCTGATAGCCGCCCTTTTTGGCCCTTATATTGCTCCATATACCTATACCGAGCAGGACCTTTTGAATGTGGCCAAAATGCCCAGCGCCGACCACTGGCTGGGCACCGATGAGATCGGGAGAGACCTATTCAGCCGGGTACTGTGGGGTGCGCGCACGGCTACGCTCGTCGCCATCTTTACCACATTCATCAGTGTGATTATCGGGGTCATCGTGGGCGCCATCGCCGGATACGGCGGTGCGCTGGCCGACAACATCACGGGACGCATCATCGACATCGTTATGTCGGTTCCGGGCCTGCTCCTGGCGGCGCTGATCGCGGTTTCGATAAAGGAGCCGGTTGTGTCATGGGCCGAGAACATCTACGATACAAGCGGCTTCCCCCTTTTCGCCGACACGACCTGGCTCGATCTTCTGGTCGTTTTCGGGGGTCTCGCATTTGTCTCCTGGCCTGGTTACGCCCGCCTGATCCGTGGCCAGATTTTTTCCCTGCGAGAGGAGCAGTACATTGAGGCGGCCAAGTCTGTCGGCGTCTCAGAACTCAAGATCGCGCTGCGGCATCTCCTGCCCAACGCCATCGGGCCGGTCATCGTCACCTTGACGTTCAGCTTTTCCAGTGCGATGGTCCTCGAGTCTTCGCTCAGTTACCTGGGCATCGGGGTTCAACCGCCCCAGGCCAGTTGGGGAAACATGATTGCCTCCAATATCGGCAGTTGGTCATACCGTCCCTGGCTGGTGGCCGTGCCGGCAATAACGCTGGCGTTCGTCACACTAGGCATCAACTTCCTGGGCGACGGCCTAAACGATGCACTTAATCCCAGGGCGAAGCGCTCGATCTGACGTGTTCGTATCTCGCTCTATCTGACGCGCCGATTGAAGAGCGGCAGCAGATCTGCTCTGGTTTCGACATTGCCGAACTCCCTTTATTGCAGAGCCGGATAGATCCCCAACGACAAGAAAAATCACACTACGACAAGGAGTTACCATGTCAGAAGCAAAGCTGCGCGCGGCCGTGATTGGAGGCGGACTGGGCGGGTCTCACGGATATGCCTATGCGCGGGCGCCAGAGTACGAGTTGGTGGCTATTTGCGATATCAACCCCGACGTCTTTCCGCGCTTCTTCGAGAGGGCCGAACTTCCCCCCGGCAGCATCAGGCAGTACACCGACTACCATGAGATGTTTGCGGAGGAGAGGCTGGACGTTGTCAGCGTGGCGACGCCGGACCACCTGCACACGGATCCGGTGTGTGACGCTTCGAACGCAGGCATTCGCGGCGTCATTTGCGAGAAGCCTCTGACGACAACGATCAAGGACGCCGACAGGATTATTGAAACGATTGAAGCCAATGGGACAAAGATGTCGGTGGACCACACGCGCAGCTGGATACCGTCATACCAGAGCGTGAAGAAGGCGGTATGGGATGGTGAGATCGGCGGGCTGACGCGAATCGTCGCCCACATGGGAGGCCGCCGCTCGATGCTGTTCCGCAACGGCACGCATTTGATCGACGGTGTCTGTTTCTTTGCCAATGCTTCGCCGGTCTGGGTGATCGCGGCACACGAGCAGGGCTTTGAGGATTACGGTCCGGTCTACGACGGCAAGGGCGGGAAGGATCCGCAGTATGATCCAGGTTCGACGATTATTATCGAGTTCGCGAATGGAGTGCGGGGTATCGTGAACAGTGCCAAGTTGACGCCCCAGCTGTTTGAGTATGATTTGCAGGGGCCGAACGGACGCTTTTGGCTTACGGACAGGCACTGTACTGCCTGGAAGACGGAGGAGAAGGAGGGTACGCCCATTCAGGTGCCGCCGCCACCGGGGAGGAGCTATGCCGACCCCTTTGGCGCAAATCTGATCCCGGCTGTCCAGGAGATGGCCAATATGGTACTGCGCGACGCCCCCAGCAGCTCCTCCCCCTACCGGGGCAGGGAGTCCCTGGAGATTATGCTGGCGGCCCTGATTTCGCAGACTAAAGGCAGCGCCAAGATCGAATTGCCGCTGCCTCGCGATTGAGGCAGAGAACGATGTCCAGAGACAGACAGCTGGTCGTGGGGGCGATATCCTCCCACGGCCATGAACTTGGTCACGTCAGCGTACTCGACCAGTTAGAGGAGGTCGGGGAGATTCACGTCTGCGCGGCCACGGACCTGGTTGACGTGGACGAGCTGGCGGGCGAGTCGGCGCGGGTGGTGGGCAAGTATACCAGCGTGGATGCGCTGCTGGCGCGAGCCGACCTTGACGCTGTGATCATGTGTGCACGCCCCGATCACGCGCCTCCGATCATGGAAAAGGTCGTAAGTGCCGGTCTGCCGGTCCTTTACGATAAGCCGGCCTCGACACGGTCTGAGGACCTGCGAAGGGTCGCCGAACTGGCACGAGGGAAAGGCCTCACAGCCGGGGCCATGCTGCAATGGCGTTATCATCCGATGACGCTCAGCCTGAAGCGCGCTTTGGCCGGAGGCGCGCTCGGCGATGTGATGACGATCGAAGGCAAGATGCTGAACGGCTTGCTGCAGTACCGGGACACCTCCACCTATTCGTTCGATCCAGAGAAGGCCGGACACGGTATTCTTTCCTGGCTCGGCTGCCATTGCCTCGATCTTGTCCTCCATTTGATGGAGGAGAGAGTGGTCGAGGTAATGGCCATGGTAGGCAACCTCAACCCGGAGAAAGTCGCCGTAGAGGACACAGGGTTTCTGATTCTGAAGTTCGAGAGCGGCCGCATGGGCACGTTCCAGGCCGGCTACCATCTGCTGGGCGGGAGGGCCACTTACGATTTCTACATTGGCATGCGCGGGACAGAAGGATTCGCGATACTGCCATATCTTGAACCCCAAATGGAAACGTCGGGGGGCAGCGAAGTCGAGCAAACGGCAACCTACTCACTTTTCAGTGAAGCGCGCGGCTGGAATACGGGCGGCGTGCGCAAGGAACGCTTTGCAATACCGCATTCGCCGGTCTACGGCGGCGTCATGGCCGAGGAGCTTTTCCGTGATTTCTTCGACGCTGCCCAGAGCGGTGCACCGGCCCCGGCGCCGATCGAGGATTCCGTGCATATGCTGGAGATCATCGAGGCGGCTAAGGCGTCTTCGGCTACGGGTCGTGCCGTGGGTATCCCCAAGTAGTTACCGAAAGGCAGGGAACGATGGGCAGCTTGACCTATCGCGAGACGTTCGAAGATGGGGCGGGCGGATGGATAGCCTGGTTGGGACCCGGCCAGCCGGTGCCGGCGGTTATCGAGGACGGGGCGCTGGTCTCGCGCAGCCCGTGGGGTATCGACTCCAACCACGCTCCGCCCGGGGGCGGCTACCTGCATCTTCTGTTCATCCTACACACTGCTCCGCAGGATGAACCGAGCGGGGCTTATGCTCCTCTCCTGGGCGGAAACCGCTTTATTGACCTTGGCTACCCGACCGATTTCCGCAATGCGCGCCTCACCGTGCGGCTCAAGGGTGAAGTTGATTTGCAGGGTGCCGAGCTGCGGTTGCACTGCCAATCGCGTGTGGGAGACAAGGCGATCAACTTCGTGCTGACTTCGCAGTCCTTCGAGGTGACGCCGGATTGGTCGGAGCAGACGATCACGTTAGTGCCCGACCCGGAGCAGTGGCTTTGTCTGGGGGCCCGCCACGATCTGATGGACGTGTACGGCTGGGGCGATATTGACAGTGTGCTGCAGGACGTCAATATAGACATTATTCTCTTGTTACATCCGTTGAAGATCGTGCCGCTGAGCCCGCAGCAAGGGGGTCCTCACATTGGACGGGCAGAAGTAGACTATGAAGTAGACAGAACCCTTCTCCCTGCGGGTGAGATAAGGTTGGGGGAAGTGCAGATCGAATTCAGTGACTCTCATCAGAGCTGAGTCGACGCCTCAGGTTGTCCGAGCCTCATGAAGCATCGGTGATTCGTTGACACGACTTCATCTACGTGCTAAACTGCCGCCAAATTCAGCGATGTTGAGCGCTCTCCCATGCATGCCTCACCGTTAGATCAGGGACGCACTAAGGCATTGAAACAGTAACAGAACCAATTGCGTCCAAGGCTTTTCGGGGAAGGCTTACGAAGCCAGCAGAGATTCGACGCTCCGCCACCGCCATTTCACGCAGATGGGAATACACCGATGCAGGCGATCGTTGTTGTGGGGAGAGCAGTGAACGGGAATTACGTGTGCCGCGGGGCAAACGAAAGGAAGACTAGCCTAGCACAGTAACTGAAAAAGGAGGGGGTAACAGCAGTTAACGGGAACGGGGGGCTGACTCACTCCCACGTGTGGTACTACGGCATTTACTTATCGTCAGTAACACTTCTCATTCGAGCCTCATGAACCAGATGGAGTCAAAACTATGAAGAAGACGAGACTTTCTCGCCGTGATTTTCTGAGTGTCTCCGCGACGACGGCCGCCGGAGTCATGCTGACCGCCTGTGTGCCGGCTGCAGTACCGAGCGACGAGCCCGCACCCATGGCTGAGGCTGAGGCGCCGGCCGAAGAAGCTGTTGCTATGGACGGCGGCACGTTGACGTTTTCCACAGGTTCGCCCTGGGGAACTTTCAGCCCGTTCCGACCGACCTACCAGTACGGCTACAGCAGTAACACACCGGCGATGCTGACGCACAGCCGGCTGTTTGACCTTGACCGCAACAACGACACGCACCCGGATCTGGCGCTGGAGTGGGAGATATCCGACGACGCCACCGTGTACTCGTTCAGACTGCGCGAGGACGCCAGGTGGCATGACGGCGAGCCGGTCACGGCGAACGATGTTGTAGAGACGGTCCGGTTCATCCTGAACCAGGACACAAACATCAACCCCCGCCGCTGGATCAGTGCGCTCAAGGGTGGGCAGGACTTCTATGACGGCGTAACCGATGAGTTGCCGGGCGTTTACGCGACGGACGACTTCAATGTCGTCTTCGAGCTGGAGGAGACAAACGTCGGCTGGCATCTGTCAGCAACCACAGACCTGCAGATCCTGCCGGCGCACATCTTCAATGACGTTGTGCCAGCAGACATCGTAGAACACCACGCTCCGGCCTGGTACACGCCCGAACTGAACATCGGGTCCGGCCCGTTCAAGTTCGTGCGGGCAGAGCGGGACCAGTTCGTCGAGCTGGTCCGCAACGATGATTACTACGGCGGCACGCCCAAACTTGAGCGCATCATCTTCAAGAATTTCGGTGCGGCCGACACGCAGTTCATTGCATTGCAGAAGGGCGAACTAGATGTATGGAACGTCCCGCAGGACTTCTACGAGCAGTCGCTGGAACTGGACAATGTAAACGTACACTTGGTGAACCGCAACTACATACGCGTATTCCTGTTGAACTACGAATCGCCGATCCTTTCGGACAAGCGCGTGCGCCAGGCCCTGGCCTACGCTATTGACCGCGAGGGAATCTGCGAGGGCCTCTATTCCGGCCTGTGCACGCCCTACAACTCCTACATGGAGATGCGCCCGTGGCTGGCCGACGGTCTCAACCAGTACGAGTACAATCCCGAAAAGGCCAAAGAGCTGCTTGCCGCGGCAGAAGCCGATGGCAATTGGGATCCGAGCAACGTGCTACGCGTCAACTGGTACTACAGTGACGCGCTGCATCAGGACATTATGGCAGCCATCCAGCAGAACCTGGCCGCCGTCGGCGTGGAGACACAACTCCAGTACCTGGAAGGCACTTCGGCCGTAGAGACACAGTCAGCCTGTGACTTTGAGATGTATTACCAGGGGTGGGGCTTCTCCTTCCCCGAGCAGTACAACTCCTTCTTCACCGATGCGGAGCGCTGCCGCACGCCTTGGGGCGACCCAGACGCACAGGCGCTGTTCAACGAGACCGCGACCACGGTCAACCTCGAAGAGCGCATGGCGATTCATGAAGAGATCCAACGACGCCTCAACGATGAACTGCCGATGATGCCGTTCTTGCAGTTCATCGGCCCGGTGGCAGTCAACAAGCGGGTACTAGGCTTTAACGAGGACGCCCTATGGAACCGCTACTATCCGTGGAGTAACGGCTACGCCAACGCGGTCAACTGGGCTGTTTCGGGTTAACGAAATTGTGGAGAGTAAGCGGAGAGTTGAGAGGCAGTTCCCCGCCTCTCTGCTCCTCCCTCTCCGTGCCC
>JAPPKT010000600.1 GCA_028819675.1 Caldilineaceae bacterium
TCACTCTCTCCTCGCTTTTCTGGGCGGTCGGGCCTTCGGCCCTCCCTTGTGCAGGTGGACTCCCCCCGCAACGCCCCCTTCATCATGCCACCTTGGCGCCGCCCGCGCCGTCCCTACGCCGCCAATCGCTCACCCACTCCATGCCGTGAAGCCCGCCCCCTCCCGCACACAACGGTAGGGGCAGACCTTGTGCCTGCCCTATCCCTCTCCCAACGCTTGTAAACAATATCAGCCACCGCTTGCATGGATTCCCCACCAGACTGTTCCCACCCCAAGACTGGAATGCACCCCGTCTGTCGGGGGTGTATCCCAGATTATTGTCCGCCAAGTGGAGTTGAAACATTAATCAGGCTGAAGCCAACACTGGTCAGACAGGTCTCGCAAAAAATCTGGGATGCACCCTCTGTCGGCCTCATTGTTCTCTGCTCCGATTTTGTAGTATATTGGTGCACTCGCCACGGCAAACTGTGTTCAACTATTTGTATCCACTGATTTTAGATGAGTGCGCGCATTGCGTCCACTTGACTGGTTCCAAGCTGAGCGGTTCGCTGTGGTGGCTGTCCTGCGTCTGTTTTCGGCAAGGGGCACCGCCATTAACCTCAATCAAAAGGTTGCCGCGCGGGCACAACCGCTGTTCTTCCTTTCCCGTCAGGTGATGAAAGCCCCAAGCCCTAACTATAACCACACCCGAAGGTCTCGCTGAACAACTGACAGCCTTGACAACGTACGTCAAGCAGCCCGAGCGATGCGTCGTGCCAGACGCCAACCAAGAACAACCTGCATGGCTGCGGCTAACGATGCGTCCCATCGACTATGTGAACTCAGACAGCGCAATTCTGGCGAACGCACCTCATCCTCCGCTCCAATCTCCGGAGCAGTCAACAGGAGATCAGGAATGTCCGAAACCCTCGTAGCCAAAGAACTGCAGCTTGTAAGCATCTTTAGCGACAACTACCGTTTCGAAATTCCCGAATACCAGCGCCCCTATGCCTGGACAACCGAGCAGACAGGCGAGTTGCTGGACGACCTTCTGCATGCAATAGAGCATGTCGAAGACGTGAGTTACGCGTCGCCTTACTTCCTGGGTAGTATCGTAACTATCAAGGACGGCCTCAAAGCGCAGGCGCAAATCGTCGACGGACAACAACGCATCACAACGCTAACGATTCTCCTTTGCGTCTTGCGTGAACTCGCGCCCTCAGAAAGCGACAGAAACGACACACATACCTACATCTATGCGCCCGGCCGGGAATCCGCTGGAATCCAGGGACACTATCGACTTTCTGTGCGCGAGATGGACAGAGGGTTTTTCCAAGACAATATCCAGAAAGTGGGAAGGCTGCGCTCTCTCCTTGAGCGTTCGCCCGCAATCCTTCCCGACAGCCAGAAAAGAATGTTAGAGAATGCCCACTATCTGTACAACGCCTTGGTTGAGCGTGACGAGAAGCTACGCAAAATCCTTACGCAGTTTCTCGCCCAGCGCTGCTATCTTGTCGTAGTCTCTGCCTCGAACCAGAACTCTGCCTATCGTATATTCTCCGTTCTAAATGATAGAGGGTTGGATCTGTCGCCGACCGACATCCTCAAAGCCGACATCATCGGATCACTGGAAAAAAGTGTTCGTTCTCAGTACGCAAGAATATGGGACACCATCGAAGAAGGCCTAGGTCGCGAACGTTTCAGAGCCCTCTTCGCACACATCTACACGATCGCCATGACGAACAGGCCGCGAGGAACCTTACAGCAGAATTTCCAGGACCATGTTCTCAAAACTGTAGCCAGGGCGGAGTTCATTGATAAGGTGCTCGAACCCTATGCCGATGCCTACCAAACCGTAACCGGCGCTTCTTACCAAGGTGCTGGCGACTCTGAAAGTATCAACAAACACCTGCGCTACCTAAACTGGCTCGACAACTCCGACTGGATTCCACCCGCAATGGCCTTTTACAGACGCCACCATCAAGATCCCGATATGTTACTTCGATTTCTGCGAGATCTGGAAAGACTGGCCTACAAAATGTTCATCTTGCGGGCGAACATAAATCAGCGTACAAGAAGATACCGCCCCGTCCTTCATGCCATCAAACAAAAAAGTGATCTCTTCGCACCCTCGTCCCCGCTTCAACTGTCGCCCGACGAGCAGGAGAAATTCTTGGGCGCGTTGGATGGCCCCGTCTACTCTCTGCCGCGAGTACCGAGAACTCTGCTTCTGCGCCTTGATTCTCTGCTGGCGGACAAGGGCGCCAGGTATGAGCATTCGACGATTACCATCGAGCACGTTCTCCCCCGGAACCCCGAACGGAAATCTCAGTGGCTGATCGATTTCCCTGACGAAGAAGAACGAGCAGAGTGGACCGATAAACTTGCCAACCTAGTCCTCCTTTCGCGTACAAAGAATTCAAGGGCGCTGAATCACGACTTTGGGCGCAAAAAGAGAGAGTACTTCCAGAAGGGGGGCGTGGTGACATTTGCCCTTACTTCGCAAGTGTTGGCTGAAGACGAGTGGACGCCCGCCGTGCTGCAGAGACGGCAGAGGGAGTTGACAAATGCCCTCAAAAAAGAATGGCGCCTCGAAGAAGCCTCTTCATCACCGCCAGTGCACACTCGGAAAGTGCCGAACGAGCCGGCCTATACCGTGGAGGAGAAGAGGCGAGAGCATCCCAAAGCCTACAAAAAGTGGTCACTGGAAGATGACGATCGGTTGAAAGAGATGTATGCCGCGGGGCATGAAGTTGCCGAAATGGCGAAGCACTTCGAACGTAATGAAGGGGCAATCAGGTCTCGGCTCAAAAAACTTGAACTTAACCGGGACGTAGTCACAAGTCCTATCTATGAAGAGACCAGACAACTCGTGGAACAAGGTCTGACCCTCGAAGAAGTGGCCCGTCGGCGCGGCCGGCCGACTAGTACGATAGTCGTCCATCTGGAGCGCTTACTTCAGGAGGGAAGTGAGATCGACCTGCGCCCCTTGTTGCCCCCCGATCGTTTTGAAGAAATCAGAGCCGCCTTCGAGCAAACAGGCGGAACTCTAATATCCCCGATCAAGGATATACTTGGCGAAGACTACTCCTACGAGGAGAGTAGGGTTGTGCATCTCTACCTGCAACAACAGGACCGCACATCTCAGAGTGGTCAATCTGCTGTGACTGACCCCCAGGGCGAGCAGTCTGCGAACGTGCCTCCTCCAACCCCTCCTGCGCAGAAAGCCGCTGAAAACGCAATACAACCTGGCCCCATCCGTCATCTGCTCAAGCAGCACTTCGGCTACGACGAGTTCCTGCCCTTCCAGGAAAAGATAATCACCGCTGTCCTTGAGGAGAACGACGCGCTTGTGCTGATGCCCACGGGCGGAGGCAAGTCGCTGTGCTACCAACTGCCGGCGATGCACTTCGAAGGGTTGACTCTGGTCGTATCGCCTCTGATCTCGCTGATGAAGGACCAGGTGGACACTCTCAGGGCCAACAATATCCCCGCCGCCTTTATCAACAGCACACTGTCACCCTCCGAAATCGAGCGCGTGCAACTGCAGGCGCAGGGCGGAGTCCTGAAGATTCTTTACGCCGCGCCCGAGAGGCTGTCGCAGTCTGAATTCCAGCGATTTCTCGCCACACTCAATTTGAGATTCGTCGCCGTTGACGAGGCGCACTGCATCTCGATGTGGGGGCACGAATTCCGACCCGACTATCGTAAGCTGGGCGATCTGCGCCGCAGCCTGCCAAGCGTACCGGTGCTCGCCTTGACGGCCACTGCGACCGAACAGGTGCGCGCTGACATCGTGAAACAGCTTCACCTGCAGCAGCCGGAACAGTTCGTAGCCAGTTTCAACCGCCCCAACCTCAGCTATAGCGTGCTACCCAAACGTAAAAACGCCTTCACCAGACTTCTCAAACTGCTGCAGAAGCACAAAGGCGAACCCGTCATCATCTACTGCACCACCAAGAAGAGTACGGAGAATTTAGCCTCTCAGTTGCGTGACAACGGTTTCAACGCACAGCACTACCACGCCGGATTGGAAGATGACGAACGGCCTCAGACCCAGGAACGCTTTATGCACGACCAGACCCAGATCATCGTTGCCACAATCGCGTTCGGAATGGGCATCGACAAGTCGAACGTCCGGCTGATCGTCCACTATGACCTGCCCAAGACGCTTGAGGGCTACTACCAGGAGACAGGCCGCGCCGGGCGCGACGGACTGCCCAGCGACTGCGTTCTCTTCTACTCTCACGGCGACGTGCCGACACTGGAGCGCTTCATAAATAATGATAACGAGGATGAAGAGATACGCCGCTACATGCATGAAAAGCTGGGACAGGTCATCAAGTACTGCCAGTTGCAAGCATGTCGACGAAAATACCTGTTGCGTTACTTCGGCGAAGAATGGCCGGAAGAGAACTGCGGCGGCTGCGATTTCTGCCGGCCGGCCCAAGAGGAATTCGACGCCACCGCGATCGCGCACCATATCCTGTCGGCTGTGATTCAAACAGGGGAACGCTTCGGCATCACCCATGTCGCTGCCGTGCTACGTGGTTCCGGAAATGCGGTAGTAAAAAGTTTGGGGCACGACAAGCTCAGCATCTATGGCACCGTCGATGACTACTCCGCCGATGAGATAAAGGAAATTGCCGGCCAACTGGTGGAAGAGGGGCTGCTTCGCAGAAACGAGGGAGAATCCTCGATTCTATCTGTCACGCATAAGGCCAGGCGTTTTCTAACGAGACGCACTAGGCTGGTTCTCACACGGGCAGCACGTGAGGGGAGGAAGGTTCCGGACGTCCGGGGTCCGGCTCGCGACATCGATGGAAAGGGCAGAAAAAGAAGGGAAAAAGTGTTGAGTGAGGGCTCTACCTACGAGAAGACCAGACAAATGTGGGAACAAGGACTGTCCGTTGAAGAAATAGCCAAAAAGCGGACCTTGAAGAGGAGCAGAATAGTCTATCATCTGCAACGCCTGATAGAGGCGGGAGTAGATATTGATCTGAGACCGATGTTGCCTCCGGCGGTACGAATCGAGGAGATCAGAAGAGCCATAGAAAAGACGGGCAGCGCCTCCTTGTCTCCTGCCAAGAATATGCTTGGTGATAAGTACCCCTACTACGAAATCAAACTGGTATGGCTATTCCTGCATCAGCAGGGGAAACTACAAGACTAAGCTATTGCGGGTCGCCTCCGAAACTTTCGGCTGAGCCGACCATGCCTTTAGCACCTCTGTGGTAGGACGTTTTCCATTGCGTCTTGAAGTGTCGCGTAACTGCTTTTGGGAAAGACCCTCAACGAAAAGCACGTGGAAGATGTCCAACCCAAGTTAGAATCTAACAGTTGCTTCAAGTCGTGTACAGACACAACTACTGATTCGTGTTCTCAAGCAAACTTATGTGAATCCCGTTTGAACCAAGACTTTTCGGAAAGGCTGAATCGCGGGGCGAAACGTGTCCCTCTCGGCAC
Organism: Caldilineaceae bacterium; assembly: GCA_028819675.1. Next base: position 5,446 of record JAPPKT010000600.1, read on the forward strand.
CACGCTCGGAGTGCGAGAGAGGACGCCCGCACTCTCTTTGCCGAGGCTCTTGGTTCCTTAGGGACCCGCTTTAAGTTAGGGCGGCACTTTTGCATACAATCCCGGAAGTTTAGCCGGCATCGTTACGCATCGATAAAGGCGCCCCCCTTCTGGTACTTACATTAGCACACGGAATCATCATGTGCCTTCGCCTATCGGACGCTCAATACTCACTCGTAGGCTGACGATCCCTAACTCCTGCCACATGCCCTGTCGATAACGTGTCTTGCTTCTGAGATTGCCCTTCACATTTGACGACCGCTGCATGCGTGAGGCGTCCCAACGGCGAAGCTCCTTGCGGCCGTCGCTGTGGGACTCTTCAATCCACGCCTCCTTAGTGCGTAGCAAAGTGTCCAGGAAGTCTGAGGCGTCCTGCGGATCCAGAGTGATCGGAAGCGTAGAGCCCTGCCCTCCCCTGCGCGTCTGCTTCGCTGCAGAAACTTTAACGTCCTGATTTAGCACCAGACGGGGACCGACGCGCCGTGACAGAAACCGCTTAACCAACTCAGGTTCAGGCTTCATTCCGCAAATGCGCTCAGTAGTCTCCGAGATTAGGTCAACCAAAATCTCATCGGGAGTTTCGACGATCTGATTCCAGGCTTCGATGATGGTCTTGTCGATAATCTCTGCTCGCTGCTGCGACCGCACCGAATTCTCAGCGTCGCTCACCGCCCGGCCGCTAATCACTTTTTCCTGGGATAGGTAATCCATGAACCGTTGTTCAATAATGGTGGGGTCTTGGGATTCGAGGTCAATGGTCAGGAACCGTCTCTGGTCCCAATTCCCCCGCTGCAAAGGCAGATAGAGCCACCATGTCCGCCCGTTGGTCAGCGCAGCCAGTTCGGTTCCTTCCTGAAAGCAATACTCCAATAGCTGCTGCTGGTGGCTCTCCAGGTTTTCCCCGGGGCGTTTGACCTCGATGAATACGGCATTGGCTGTACCTGGACGCAGCGCAAAGTCTACACGGCGGTTCCCAACCGTGTACTCTGGGACAACCTCCGAAACGTCGAAGGTATTCCAACCGGCAAGGTACAACAGTCTCAGAACCACCCCCTGTTTGGTGGCGGATTCGTCTAGGCTGCGCAAGAGTCCAGTACTCCTGATTTGCTCAACCGCATGAGAAATCGTTTCGGCCATGCTCTTGTTTCTCCTCAGCAGCAATAGACAGGAGTCTTCACATTTCCGTCTTCTACTCTAGCGCCCGTATATCAGACCAGATCCCCTTCGACGCGCGCAACCGCCATCGGCGTCATCACCCTGCTGGCGCCGATGGCGGGACAGGGAACCACCTTGGGCCATACCTGCGCCCAACTGCCCACATCATCGAACTGGTCGAGGAAAAAGCGCGCGTCGGCGCCTCTCTCGACACCTGCCACGCACTGGCCGCCGGCTGCGACTTCCGCACGGCCGAACTCAAGGAAACCGTCGGTATCGACAGCGTAGGCTGCTGGCACTTTAATCTACATCCGTCACAACAGCCAGTTGCGGAAGCGAAAGCCGACCGACCCGAACAGTCCCGTAAAGAAGATCCGATACGCCCTTAGTGTTCTCCGCGTCCTCCGCCGCCAAAAAGGTGTTCTTCGCGGCCCTTAGTGGCCCTTCGTGGATCAAAAGGTGTTTCTTCGCGCCCCTTCGCGTAACTTCGCGGATCGATCGGTTTTGCTTATCACAAGACTAAAGCCAGCAACATCCCGAACAGACCCACAGCCGTGCCGCCCTTCTTGAATTCTGAGCGGCCTTCCCAAAATGTCCATGAACTTAGTCACTGACTACTGACTACTGACTACTGACCACTGACTACTGACCACTGCCGTTCACCAATCCGCGGCCGGCCCGCGCCCCCACCCACCCCCCCGCCGGGGGGCCCGGCGGCCCCCGCCGCGCCGGGCGCAAAGAGATAGAGTGGAAACAGGCTGGGGG
>JAPPKT010000291.1 GCA_028819675.1 Caldilineaceae bacterium
GGCTCCGGCACCTACCACTTCGAACTCACCGGAACCTAATCCGCGACCCGTGGCCATGGTCAGCAACTAACCACTAACCACTGACCACTGCAGTTCAAAGGAGTACGATTTTGCAGGAAATGACATCGCTCGAACGATTTATGGCCGCCATCAACGGCGAACCTATGGACATGTACCCGGCCCTCAACGTCTCCCCCACCTGGTCGATGATGCCGCACTGGCCGGAGAAACTGGGGCTGAACTTCCTCCATCTGTCTCACGGGACCGATGAGCAGAAGCTCAAGTTCTACGACGTGCTCCACGATGACCTCGGCCTCGACTACATCCCCTGCGGCACCGGCAAACCCTACGGCCAGCGCGGCAAACAGTATGTCACCGAAGAGGACGGCGTGCCCGTGCTCGTCGACGTCGGCTCGCGCAGCAAGACCCGCTACCACGAATTCCCGCCTGACCTGCCGCCTGAAGAGCCCCTCTTCGAAACAGCCGCCGACGTCGAACGCCTCGACCCGCCGCCCACCGCCGAGGAGATGCTGGCGACCGGCGCCTACGACTTCACCAAAAAGCTGCTCGAATATTTCGACGACACCGTCTTCTTCCATATGGGGGACATGGCGCCATTCCCCACCTCCTTCTACATGCTCAGCTACGATAAGCTCTTCGACGCCATGTTTTTCCAGAAGGACCTCGTATTCGCCCTCATGGACCGCCACGAAGAGGTGATCCGCCAGCAGTGCCGCCTCGCCCGCATGCTCGGCGTACACGGCTACCAGCTCATGCAATGGTTCGCCTCCGCCGACATGATCTCCGATGAGCACTACGTCGAGTTCGCCCTGCCCGGCGAGATCAAGGCCTTCCAGTACATCCACGACGAGGGCCTCACCAGCAGCATGGCCCTGATGGGCTGGATCGAGCCCCGCCTCCCCCACCTTGCCAAGCTCGACTTTCACTGCATCCAGGTCGAATGCGGCCTCAAAAACTACTCAAACGACATCGTCAATGTCCGCAACGCCCTCGGCGAAGAGGTCTGCATCTTCTCCAACTCCCACGCCATCACCGTCATCGAACAGGGCGACGAGGACCTCTGGCGCGAAGACGCCCACCACCAGGCCAAAGCCATCGGCAAACAGAAACGCTTCGGCGTCGGCCACGGCACCCCCACCACCTGGAAGACGTCCCCACAAAGATACCGCCGCTACATCGACTTCATGCGCACCGAGTTGGCCTCAATCGTCCCGCCGCACTGAGTACCTATGCGCCCGCATACTGTCGGCAGTAAGATCACTCAAGTATCCTGGCTATTGCAAAATGCCATTAGTGCTGGTATAATGCAGTCATGCCTGTTCAAATTACGATAAGAAATGTCCCTGAGGAAGTTCGTGATGAGTTGGCCGTGCGCGCCGCTCTTCAACGTCAGTCTATGCAGGAGTTCTTGCGCGGAGAGTTGGAACGTATCGCCTCGCGCCCGTCCGTGGCCGCTTGGCTGCAAGGAGTTCGCGAACGGAAAGCGGTGGCGAATACAAGGGTAGAGCCTCAGAAAATTCTCCGCGCCCGTGACGCAGATCGAAAGTGACGTCAGTCATTGACGCGTCCGTGCTCGTTGCTTCGCTTGTCGACTCGGGATTCGAAGGCAAGTGGGCGGAATCTGCAATTGACAAAGGCCCCTTGGCTGCTCCGGAGTTAGCTTTGGCAGAAGCCAGCAATATCCTGCGCCGACTGGAGCAGCGTGCAGAAATATCCCGCATTGAAGCTGCCACCGCCCATGCAGATCTGATGCGCCTGGAAATAGAACTGTTTCCCTTCGCGCCCTTTGCTGAGCGGATATGGGCGTTGCGAGGCAACCTGACTTGCTACGATGCTTGGTACGTCGCTGTGGCCGAGGCGCTGGACTGCCCACTGCTGACGCTCGACCGCAGGCTCAGCCGTGCTCGCGGCCACACCTGCGAAATCATCACGCCACCCCGTCCCCATAGGTAGCGTAAATTCCCCAGAGAAAGAACAACCTGGCATGTGGAGGCTCTGTCCATTCCCTAGCAAACGCTCCACATGGCCAGGTTCCCGATGAAAAATACACTTTACCCGGTGACCTGCGTGTTGTTCCTCACGCCGCCCTATTTGACACGGTAAGACAGTCCCAACCCTTCCGAATCGGAAAATAGCACGGCACTTTCTTCGCCGGTCTATCGTGTTTAAACGCCGGCCCTAAGCTGCCGACCCGTAGGGGCGCCCCTTGTGGGCGCCCTCTCGGTCAACTGATGATTTTCAGCAACTCTGACATACGAACGTGCTAGACGCAGCAACAGTCAGCGCTCGCTGTGCCGGTTGTGTCTATCTGGGGACAATAATCACAGGTGAAACAACTCGCCCAGCACAGCCTTATCGGCGTGATGAGGCCATGCCGGACGAAAGCCCTGGGCCGGGCTGAGACTATTCTATCCCGCACCCCCTTATCACCTTTTTGACTGAATGGATGAACGGGCCAGCACTGAAATGGACTTCGTACTGCGAAAATAGACCCCACCACGCACGCGGGGCACCGAAGGGGCTCAATTTTTTCTTCAGGGGGCCAATGGCCCAACGTTTCAGCTCCGAATAGGCAGCTTGGATAGTAACCCCGTTCATGTTCAAGTCTCGTACAATCGGTTCCGTCGAGTGGTCCGAAACACTGGTGATGTTGTAGGGTCTGATATCTTCCCTGCTGGTTTTCACCGTATGTCGAACATGGAATATGTCAAGCAACCTGAAAACCGAGGCTGTACTCAAGTAAGCTTCACAAGATTTCTGGCCATCAGAGCCGAAGGGTTCTTCGCTGGGTGCAGAATGCGTTGCAACGATGCTGGCAGGCATTGCCTCTACTGAGTCTCTGACGGTCGCCAGTGCCGTAAGTTGACGGTGGGCCTCTACTATGGTGGCAGGCAAAGGACCTGTGTAATCGTCGTTGAACTCGATGCCCGGGTACTGCGCAGCCAGTTCGATCAATCGTGCTCGCGTCGGCCCCCCATCGCCAGGGGGTTGTTCAGCCAAGACCGTGACTGGCGCGATGGAACCCAAGAGCAATCCTAATGTCACCAGAACAGCCAAGACATTGCGTTTAATGGTTCGTCTCCTTTCATTGACAAGCATGGACGAGAGATGGTGCGTACATCAAACATCAATTTACTCCCTTCCAACATTCATGTCTCGTCAATGCCGTCCAATCCGGGTAGGTCCCGTTACCGATTTCGGTACATTGCTTCGTGTGCAGTTGTTCCTTTCAAGGCATCGGCCGGTTCGGGCCAGCGACCATCGCCGTACACCCCGCGCCGTCTTCAGCCACTAACTACTGACCACTAACCACTGACCACTGCCTACTGACCTCCATGAATATCACCCGCCTCGAAACCATCCACCTCGGCCGCCACCCCGACTCACTCTGGCTGCGCATCCACACAGACGCCGGCCTGACCGGCCTCGGAGAGACCTCCTACGCGCCCCGCGCCGTCAGCGCCCTAATCCACGACCAGCTCGCCCCCCTCCTCCTCGAACAGGACTCCCTCGACATCGAGCGCCACTGGCAAACAATGTTCGCCGCCGTCAACGCCTACGGCTTCGGCGGTGCCGAAACCCGCGCCATCAGCGCCGTCGACATCGCCCTCTGGGACATCGCCGGCCAGCACACCGGCCAGCCCATCTACAACCTCCTCGGCGGCCGCAGCCGCGACCGCATCCCCATCTACAACACCTGCCTCAGCCACGGCCCCAACCAGGACGCCCGCACCTGGATGGAAGGCCGCGCCGGCCAGCTCGCCGCAGACCTGCTCCGACAGGGCATCAACGCCATGAAGATCTGGCCCTTCGACCTGCCGCCCGGCCCCGCCCGCGCCGAAACAGGCGCACCCGGCCCGGTGCGCCATTACCTCGATAAAGATACGCTAAAAAGAGGTGTCGCCTGCGTCGAAGAAATCCGCGCCGCAGTCGGCGACAAAATGCAGATCGCAATCGAAGGCAACGCCCGCTGGAACCTGCCTGCGGCCATCGAAATCGCCCGCGCTCTGGAGCCTTACAACATCATGTGGCTTGAGGAAATGATCCCGCCCGACAACGTCGAGTCCTACGCCCGCCTCAAGGCCGAAAGCCGCATCCCCCTCTGCGTCAGCGAGCGCCTCTTCACCCGCTTCGGCTTCCGTCGCGTCGTCGAGGCCGGCGCCGCCGACATCATCATGCCCGACATCTCCTGGACCGGCGGCATAACCGAAACCCGCAAAATCTGCGCCCACGCCGACACCTACTACCTCCCCGTCACCGGCCACGACGCCACCGGCCCCGTCGCCCTCTGGGCCGCCGCCCACCTCATGCTCCACGTCCCCAACGCCATGAACCTCGAAACCGTCCGCGCCTACTACAACGGCTGGTACAACGACATCGTCACCGAGCGCATCCCCATCAACGCCGGCATGCTCTCCCTACCCGAAAAGCCTGGCCTCGGCGTCGCCCTGCGCCAAAACGTCTTCAGTCGCCCCGACGCCCGCATCGAAACCAGAGCCAGCGCCGACTAGACCGGCAGTCAATCAGTACAGCTTCATCGAACCTGAACAATCCACACTTGCAGCTGACCGTGTCAGGCACCCTCCCCCGTACACGCATCACGCCCGCAACCCCAACCCAAACCAGCAGTGCATCGGCTCTTTCACGGCCGAGACATTTGCCAAACCTGCAAATGCGCTCCGGCGCTGGCGACAACCCAACTGAACAAACTTCCCTACAGAGAATCCTGTACCTGTCTCCCTGCAACGGTCAACCGGTATTTCTGCTTCCTGTTCCTCGGACTGTCCGGTAGCGTCATCTCGACCAGACCCGCGTCAATGCCGGGATGCAGATAGGTTCCGGTAAAGTGTTTGCGGTCCGACAGCCCCAAGGCGGCCATGATCTCAACCCGGCTCATCTCTCCTTGTAATGCTGCAATGAGCCGTCCCACTTGGGGGGTTACATGAGGGGTGTCATGAGGGGTTACATGGGGGGAGACTCCCGCCGCCTGGCGCGCAAAGGTCACCGTCAACCAATCGGGAGAGACCTCAAACTGAGGTGGGCCAACGCCGTGCTCCAGGCAGGCATCGTGAATTCGACGGATACCACTGCCGATCTGCTCGACCAACTTCATGCGGTAGAGCAGATTAAAGAGCAACGGGTTCCGGGGGACGCTCCTGCTGCCCAAGTCTTCTTCTCTCATTCCCGCGGGAAGTCCCCCCGGTGTCACGATCTCGACCCTGTCTTGGAAGATGTAAATCTGAACGTTGGCCGTGCTGCGATAGTCACGGTGAGCGATGGCATTTACCACAGCCTCCCGTAGGGCGTTCATGGGCAGCTCCAGCCGCTCCTCTCTTCCCTGGGCGTTTGGAATGAGAGCTGAGTTCAGCTTGGCTTGAAAGTAGGTCATGACCTCCAAGTAGATGTCGTACAGATTCCCTTTGAACTCCTTGCGATCCAGGATGTGAGTCTTGGCGCTGCCACGGAAGACGGCGCAGGTTACGCTGGCCTGGACGGTAAATCGAGTAATGTCTTCGGCCAGGAGCCAAGCTCCAGCGTGAGTCATCCCTGTGTCTTTGAACAGGTGCAGGTTCTCCAACACTGTTATCGAGTCCAAATCAGAGTCGATCCCGGCACGCTCTGCAAACTTGGACCAGCGCGCAGACGTAATCTCGACCGACGGGTCGAAGGCGTTGCAGGGAGTCTCGTCCAGCCGTATAAGACCTTCCTTGAAGAAGAATTCTCGAATCTCGTCCCGGGACATCTGCTGGCAAGTGGCTCCTTCGCGGGTGTAGAATCTTCCCCCGAAGGAATACGGCTTGCCTTGCTGCGCCGGCACGGTCACGCACAATACGCCGCACTGGCTCTCCACTTCCACAGCCACAGGCGGGTCCGCTGAACGAGCGACGCTCTGTACCTGGGACTTAAGCCGGTTGTGGTCCCCGACGCCAATCACGTTTCCGGCGTCGTCAACACCGATCAAGATTACCCCACCGGTAGCGTTAGCAAAGGCGCATATCTCCCTACCGAGGTCTGACGGCATGGAGCGCTTGAACCCGGTGGTAAATCCTTCACCCAAGGCGATTAGATGGGAAAGAGTCGGCTGGTTCATCCTACACTATCCAGATTCTTAAACGATTCCAGCAGTTACCGGGCGTCTATCATTCCTTCACCGTAGCAGAAGCGGTACCCAGCCCCAAAACAGCTGAATCCGCCGTTCCAAGTGACGGTATCGATGATCTTTGTTGCTTTTACCTGCGGCATGGAGACTGCCGAGCTCGTCGCTGTCGATTCTGTCGCAGCCGTGCTTGCCGCGCTTGCGCCGGACCCGACCGGCGCGGCGACAACGGCCGTACGGCGAATCAGTTGGGCTAGCGGCGGTGACGGTGTGGGGAATATGCAATATGCCCACGCCCACACCTTCTACCTCCCCGCCGCCCACCTCATGCTCCACGTCCCCAACGCCATGAACCTCGAAACCGTCCGCGCCTACTACAACGGCTGGTACAACGACATCGTCACCGAGCGCATCCCCATCACCGCCGGCATGCTCTCCCTACCCGCAAAGCCCTGCCTCGGCGTCGCCCTGCGCGAGGAGGTGCTGAGCTGGCCGGACGCCCGGGTTGAACAAATTGATCTGTAAGACTACATGGGAACGCCTCAGCCTTGCCCCTGCCCCACTTGGCCCTCCCCCCAAATCTGCCCAAAATACATCACCGTTCGATCACCACGGCTCATCACTCAACGTCTTTCGATAAAGCTCTAGCATATGTCTCAGAGTCGCCCTCTCTTCCTCGTCAGGAGGTTCCCCATGGACCTCGTTGAGCGCTGCCATCATACGTCTCGTTTCACTACGCTCGATAAACTCCTGAACCGCGATGGAAAGAAGCTCATTTCGGGACATTTCCAATTCTCGCGCCAAGCTTTCCACCTTCTCAATAAGAGAACTGCCTAAAGAGATTTCTATCCTCACTGTCATCTGTCGTCACCACAATGGCTACGTAGGGCAATATGCAAAACTATGAAGCTGTCCGTACACCAGGCCAAAACCCGCCGCCCAGTATACCACTTCATTCTCACGCAGTTTCATGAAGGCGTTTTCTTCGCGCCCCTTCGCGGATAAATGCCTTTTCCAAACTCCCCCAATTCGCAAAATAGAAGGTTGCAGTCTGAAACGAATGTCTATATCATTACAGAGACGAAGAAAACCCGCCTTACCAACCCGAAAATTGACAACACCCAGACAGGCGCCCCACGCCCGTCAACGATACATCG
>JAPPKT010000100.1 GCA_028819675.1 Caldilineaceae bacterium
GGCGCGCCATGCGTGCGGTAGCCGAAGACCGCGCCACGGCATCGCTGATGGGTGTTGACGTCAACGCCGTAATCGTGGTCACGTTCATGTTGGGGTCGGCCCTGGCCGGGGCGGCGGGTGTCATGCTTGGTTTCCATAACACGGTCGTGAAGTTCAACAGCGGGTTCATTCCAGGGCTCAAAGCTTTCACGGCCGCCGTGCTCGGGGGAATCGGAAATATCCCGGGAGCGATGTTCGGCGCGCTCATTCTCGGACTGATCGAAGCGGTTGGTCCCAGCGCACTGGGAATACCCACCGAATACAAGGACGTGATCGCCTTCAGCCTGCTCGTGCTCATACTGATTTTCCGGCCTACGGGGCTATTTGGTGAAGTTTTGAGCGAGAAGAAAGCCTGATGGCTCTCCAATTTGCGGCAGGGGCAATCAGGACCGGACTCGTCGGCTTCGCCTTTTTGAGTTACCTGATCCTCATCGGCATCCCCGGCCGCATAGGCGGTTCGGCCTTGCCGGTCCTGGCACTCATTTCCGGACTGTTCTTCTGGCTGAACTTGCGCCGCGAAGCGGCCACCTATCTCCCAAGGAATCCGGGGCAGAAGCCTGAAGGCGTCGAGGGAAAACCGGGTTGGGAGATTGGCCAGAATGCCGATTCAAACCGGTACCCCCTCACTGCACTCCTTACCGCTGGCCCAGGAACAGCCGTAGCCTTGAGGGGGCTGTTGGCGGGATTGACAACGGGTCTGCTCATTGCGATCGTGAGCGGCATCTTTGCCGCTGCGATGGGCAATGGCGTTGCGATCCAACCTGTTCTGGACAAGATCGTCCCCATCAACGTCGCCGCCTTGATCGGGGTATCTCCCGGACAGATTGTGCAAGCGGAAGTCTCGTTAATCCGATATCTGCTTCAGATTTTCCTGTTCGCAGGCGCCGGCATTCTTGCGGGCCTGGCCGTAAGCGCCGGAAGCAGCAATCTGACTACAGCAGCACGTAGCGGTCTTCTCGCTGCGCACGATTCCGGCCCCACTCTGGGGTCAGTTGGCCGGCTCGCCGGCATCGCCCTTCCTTTTGTCCTGCTCGCATACATCGCGTGGATTGGACTCCCCGGCGTAACTGCTTTCGGCACAAATGAGGGGACGGTCCGCCTGCTTCTGACTCTGATCGCAACCGGCAGCGGGCTCTTTGCATTGCGCCTATCCAGACCCGGGCGGGAACAGAGAATCGTGGCGGTATTGCTCGGACTGGGCGTGGTTTCGATGCCCTTCATCCTCGACCAGTTCCAGAATTCCGTCATGGGTCTCGTTTTCATATTCGTCATGATGGGCCTCGGGTTGAATATCGTAGTCGGGTATGCAGGGTTGCTGGACCTGGGCTACGTGGCCTTCTTTGCCATAGGCGCCTACACTTACGCCTTCCTCTCGGCCCCCTTTTCCTCGCCCTACATCAGCGGCTTGCTTATCTTGCTGGGGTTCCCTCCGGACAGTCCCCTGCTGGGCTATTGGATGGCACTGCCGGTTGCTATGCTTACGGCGGCTATTGGGGGCGTACTGCTGGGCATTCCCGTCTTGCGTTTGCGGGGGGATTACCTGGCAATCGTAACGCTTGGTTTTGGGGAGATCATCCGGCTTTTCATGCTGAATTTGGGCGAGTTGACCAACGGTCCTCGCGGCATACTTGAGATTTCGCAGCCGGCGTTGTTCGGCCTGTCACCTGCCAGTGCCACCTTTGGTTTGCTCAGCTCACAGGGTTGGATCTTCCTGCTGGCCCTGATAAGCTCAGCCATTGTCGCCTTTGTCGCAATTCGCCTGAACGATTCACGGTTGGGCCGCGCCTGGTTCGCCATGCAGGAAGACGAGGATGTAGCCGAGGCCACCGGCGTCCATCTCGTGCGCACCAAACTGCTCGCCTTCGCCATCGGTGCAACCTTTGCAGGTATGGCTGGCCAGCTCTACGCCGCCAGACAGATCAATATCTTTCCCGAGAATTTCACACTCTTTGTCTCAATTGACGCCCTGGCACTCATCATTGTGGGGGGAATCGGCAGCCCTGCCGGAATTGTTTTGGGGGCATTGGCGCTGAAAGGTCTGCCAGAGGTCCTGCGAGGCGTCGACGAGTACCGAATCGTTACTTTCGCCGCCCTTCTGGTCATCATGATGATCGTGCGTCCTGCCGGTATCCTTCCCTCTGCCCGCCGCCGCACGCAAGGCACTGATACCGATGAGTCCAGGCTTGACGACACCGTTGGGCTGATGGAGGGGCTTGTCCCAGGGGACCAGCGGGCAGCCTCTCCGGAGCCTGCCAACGGAGAGGAGGAGGCCAAATGACTGCCCTCCTCAGCCTGCAGCACGTCACCAAGGTATTCGGCGGCCTGACAGCCGTCGACAATGTGGACCTTGAGATTGCAGAGCGTTCGATCACGTCGCTGATCGGCCCAAACGGGGCAGGCAAGACGACTCTCTTCAACTGCCTGACGGGACTGCACAGGCCGGAAGTGGGCGAGATTCTGTTCGACGGCAGCTCGCTAATCGGTCTGCGGCCGGACGAGATCACCGATCGCGGCGTTGCGCGTACATACCAGAACATCCGCCTTTTCGGCAGAATGACCTCGCTCGAGAATGTCCTGGTCGGCCAGCATCTGCGGCTGCACGCGTCGCACTGGAGCGCGGTCCTGCGCACACGCCGCCAACAGGAAGAGGAACGCGCAGCCCGAGAGTCTGCCAGTGCGCTGCTCAGTTTTGTCGGCCTGCGCGGGCGCGAGGAGGTCGTGTCCACAAACCTGCCATACGGGGACCAGAGGCTGCTTGAGGTTGCACGGGCATTGGGGAGTCAACCGCGACTGCTACTCCTGGACGAGCCGGCTGCCGGCATGAATCCGAGCGAGACCGACCGCATGATGGAGCTCGTCCACAGGCTACGCGACGAGAAGGGGATCACGGTATTTCTGATTGAGCACGACATGAAGGTCGTGATGAGTATTTCAGAAAGTGTTGCCGTTCTGGATTACGGGGAGAAGATCGCCGAAGGAACGCCGGAAGAGGTCCGCGCAGACGCGCGCGTAGTTGAGGCTTACCTTGGTCCCGAGGTAGCCGTGCAGGAAACGGCCAGGCCGGCGAACGGTTGAAGCATGCTGATCCTGGATTCGGTCCACACCTACTACGGACATATCCACGCGTTAAAGGGCATTTCCCTGAGCGTGAATGAAGGTGAAGTGGTAACGCTCATCGGCTCGAACGGCGCGGGCAAGACGACCACGCTCAACACCATCAGCGGGGTTCTACCGGCCCGCGCCGGCGCAATCTACTTTCAGGATAGCCCACCAGGGGGAGGCAGCAGGCCCCTTCCCAGCCGCGACAACGGTATTCGACTGGACAGAATGCCTGCCCACGAGGTGGCCAGGCTGGGCGTTTCGCAGTCACCGGAAGGGCGCAAGATTTTTGCCCGCCTTTCGGTCCAGGAGAATCTGGCGATGGGCGCTTTCGCGCGCACCGATAGCGATGGCGTCCGCGATGACCTGAAACGCGTCTTTGAACTCTTCCCGCGCCTCAAGGAACGCCTCAGCCAGCCGGGCGGCACGCTCTCCGGAGGTGAACAGCAGATGCTGGCGATCGGCCGCGCCCTCATGAGCAGTCCCCGCATACTTCTTCTGGACGAACCCTCGATGGGACTGGCCCCGCTGCTCGTGCAGCAGATATTTCAGATCATTCGCGAGATCAACGCCCAGGGCACGACGATCCTGCTGGTGGAACAGAACGCGCAGGCCGCGCTTCAGGTTGCCGACCGAGGTTACGTTCTGGAGACCGGCAACATCGTGCTGAGCGGCGCGGCCGGCGACCTATTGGCCAACCCGCAGGTGGCCGAAGCGTACCTCGGCATCTGACGGTCCGACGCGGCGTCCCCGCATCTGGTTTGAGATCCGGCGGTCAAGACTAGAAGAGACGGCGTTTGTCCACGATGTTTCGGGGCGTCTCTCCGGCCAGGTAGCGGCGCAGATTGTCCTTCAGGGTGTCGATGCGGCGCTGGGGAACGTGAGGATTGTCGGCAGCGACGTGGGGCGTAAGGATGACGTTTTCCATCTTCCACAGAGGGTGCTCCGCCGGTAGCGGCTCGGTCTCGTAAACGTCAAGCGCGGCACCGGCGATGGCGGCCGATTCCAGTGCCGCCACCAGCGCGTCCAGTTTGACGACGACCCCACGGCTGATGTTGATCAGGTATGCCGTCGGCTTCATGCGGGCGATCTCTGCGGCGCCGATCAGTCCGACGGTCTCCGGTGTTTGGGGTACGCAGCTGACCGCGAAGTCGGCCTCTGCCAGCAGATCGGGAAGCCGGTCCTGCGGCCAGAGCGCGTCCAGATCGAGGCTGCGTCCTGGCGCCGCGTCGGGCCGCGCGTCGACGGCGATTACGCGCATGTCGTGCGCCTTGCCGCGGCGGGCCAGCTCCGACCCGATTCCTCCCAGCCCGATAACGCCCAGAGTGCAGTCGCCCAAATGGCGTACCGGCGTCCCCTTTCGCCACTCACCTTGAATCTGGCGGCGCATGTAGAGATGTATGCCGCGGGCGAACATCAGAATGAAGCAGAAAGCGTGGTCGGCAATCATGTCGCTATATATCTTGGCCATGTTACTGATCACGACATCGCTCTCGGCCAGTTCCGGATACATGTAGTGCTCCAGGCCGGCTATCGGAGTCTGCAGCCAGCGCAGGCTCTCGGCCCGCGCCAGCAGGGCGGGCGTGAGGTTTCCGTACATGCCGACAGCCTGTGGAATCGCGGCGAGCGCTTCCTCTTCGGTCAGCGCGTTGACAATCTCCAGGTCCGGCGATACTGCCCGGACCTGCTCAAGTTCCTCAGGGGTCAGAGGTGGATAAATGAGAAAGTTCATCGAATTCAGTCCTCTCGTTGCTAAGATGGCTTTCGCCTGTACGCCGCGAACCTCTCCGCCCGCAGCAGCTGTTCAATGTAAACCCTCTCGCCGCCCAGATCATCCGAGACATTGGCCCCAATTACGGCGGCCAGGCTGTTCATGGCGTCGCTGAAGGGCGAGCGGACCAGCTCAGGGCGCCCCTCGGCGATGGCCTGGGCGAAGAATCGACTTATGGCAAACGTGTCGTCGCCGCCCCGCCCGTTGAAGAGCGCCTTCGTGACCACGTCCTGTTGCGGCGGTTGCGCCGGCGGGTAGGGGCCGTCGTATTCGTAGGCAATAACGCCTTCCCAGCTGATCTCCGCCCTTCCCTCCGTCCACAGGACCTGATGGTCGCTATGGTCGGCATAGACCTTGCGCAAGCGCGAAAGCGTCATCGTTCCTGTTGCGCCGCCGACAAAGCCGAAAAGCACGCTGTAGGTGTAGGGATTGTCGGCTCCGTCGTGGACATCAGCCTCAGGCCGGTGCTGGTAATGGGCCTGCACCCACTCGACATCGCCGAACCAATAGCGCCAGAGGTCGAGGAGGTGAATGCCGCCTTCGACGACCGTCATGCCGCTCCAGGCCCGGTTGGCAGTCCATACTCTATTGGCCGGCCCCCCGTGCAGTTCAGTTTGATGGTGTTTGACGTTGTGCCCTTCAAGCGGACCATGATAGGTGTAGCAGGCCATTAACGGTCGTCTGCCCTCACGCAGATGGCGGTGGATAGCCTCGTGCCGGCCGTCGAAGCGCTGCTGGAATCCGGCCGTACTGAGCACGCCGGCGCCACTTATCGCCGCCTCCATCTCCAGCGCTTCGTCCAGATAGAGGCTCATCGGCTTTTCGACGAAAAGATGCAGACCTGATTCAGCAGCCTGTACGACCTCCCCTGAGTGGACATTAGGGGGTATACATACGTACAGTGCATCCGGTTCCTGTTCCAACAGCGCCACAAAGTCGGTCGTATGCAGGACGCCGTCAGGCTTGAACCCTTCTACATAGTTGCGGATCTTGTCCGTTTCCAGATTGGCTTCAAATGCGTCCGCCAACGCCACGAGGCGGACGGCGCCCTGTTGCTGAAGTGTCCATAGCGATCTCAAATGTTGCAGCCCCCGCTGACCCAAGCCCATCAAGGAAACGCGTACAGGTCCTTTCATCTTAGCTCCACTTTGTCCTTTCCCTTGGAATGTATTTGGTCTCCGCCCCTTTGCGAGTCCAGTTGGGCAGGTTCGACGTGTCCTTATTTGCCTGTCCTCTCAGATGCTTTTCATTGTAGCGGAAAACAGTCAGGGGGCAACGCCAGTACAGTAAGTTGCATTGCCAGAATCGCCTGGAGCCGTAGAAATTTGCTTTCCTTACCTGGAACGTCTATAATCTGCGTCGACGAATGTTGAGTTCGAAAGAGGGCAGCTTGCCGCTCTCCTCTCATCTTTCCCGAACAGTCCTCCACCGAGGTCCTGTTAGGGGTTTTTGAGCGAGGTACGGGTGCCTGATTGGCCCAGTATGCAAGGCACACCGTTGCATCAGGATTTGAATCGGAGGCGAAAATGGCCAAGAGAGGACCCCGTCAGCTGGTGAAGATGCGTAGCACAGAGAGCCATCATCTCTATTTGACGTCCAAGAACCGGCGCAACAACGACAAGAGACTGGAACTGAAGAAGTATGACCCGGTGCTGCGAAAGCATGTCGTCTACCGGGAAACGAGGTAAGAATCGGGGCGACTCGACGCTCTGACCGCGCTGCAACTCGCGACGCGTACCGATGGATGGTTTCCCTGCAACTTGCAAATTGAAGCCCGCTGCCAGGATTTCTCAGAGCAGCGGGTTTCTGGTTTAAGGGCGGCATGTGGTTCCTTGCACGATGGTCGCATCAGACGGTGCCTTCATTGACCCCAAGAGGCCGAGGCAACACAACAAAAAAGCAGGAGACTCACATGAGTCGTCCCGCTTTGCAGTGACCCACCAGGGATTCGAACCCCGAACCCGCGGATTAAGAGTCCGCTGCTCTGCCAGTTGAGCTAGTGGGCCGTCAGCCAAGGGATATTTTAGATATCCGGCAAAGGGTTGTCAAGTTCAGGGCCGCCAAGCGTGCATCCCTGAATTGGGGTGGGAACTGTCTGGCGGGGAATCGGTGGCGGCGGTGGCTGGAACTGTTTACCGGCTGGTGGAGAGGGGCAGGGCAGGCGCCAGGCCTGGCCGTACGGTGGAGTCCGTCAGTCGGGGCGGGTGCGAGGGCAGGCACATGGCTGCCCCTACGGGGATCTGATGGGACTGGCGGGACGGGGTCTGGCTGGACACCTTCGATTAGGCACCCGTCACCAATATTGACACCCGGTCGATGAGGCGTGTTGTAGGAGAGGGGGCGTTGGGGGG